>JBGTMW010000162.1:0-12711 GCA_041743365.1 Gemmatimonadaceae bacterium | reverse complement strand
ATCTCATCGAGGCGCGTGCTCGCGGTCCTGGAGATCGTCAACGAAGGGGTCCTCAAGGGGAAGCGGTTCGAGATTCGCACCCCGCTGGTCCACATCGGCCGGGGCAGTCACAACGACGTCTGCGTTCCGGACGACAGCGTTTCGGATTCGCACGCGAAGATCCAGAAGCGCGAGACCGGGTGGCACGTCGTGGACATGGACTCGACCAACGGGACCTACGTGGGCGGGCGGCGCATCAGCGGCGACAGGCAGTTGGTGGGATCGCCGGACATCCGGTTCGGCGGCGTCAAGATGATTTTCCATGTTGCGGCCGATGCCCAGGACGACGTGAAGGGTACCCGGGCGATCACCGGGCTGCGCCCTCCGGTCCGGCCGGGAACGCCGTCGAGGCCGGCCGCGCCGAGCGCTCCGCCGATCGTCGTCGAACCGGTGGAGGAGCCCCGGGCACGCGGGCTCGGTTGGGTTTGGATCGGGTTCATCGTCCTCGTCGTGGGCACGCTTTTCTTCGTGATCTGGGGAGGTCGCTAGTGCGTCTCTCAGTCGCGGCGCGGACCGATGTCGGGATGATCCGGCAGGGTAACGAGGACAACTATTTCGCGGACGCGACTCCGCAGCGGGGGCTGTTCATCGTCGCGGACGGCATGGGGGGGCACGCCGCGGGCGAGGTCGCCAGCGAGATGGCGGTCCAGATAGTCACGCGGGAACTGACCGGCGTGAAGGACGTTCGCGCCGACAACGTGCGTCTGATGGTCTCGCGATCGCTGCTGCGCGCCAACGCCGCCATCTACGAGCGGACGCTCACCGAGATCGACAAGCAGGGGATGGGTACCACGGTCTCTGCGCTGATCCTGTCGCACGGACGCTACCTGATCGGGCAGGTCGGCGACTCGCGCGTGTATCTCCTGCGCGATGGCGCACTGCGGCAACTGACGAAGGATCACTCCTACGTCCAGGAGCAGGTGGACGCGGGCTTCCTCACCCCTGAGCAGGCGCGCTACCATCCGTACAGCAACGTGATCACCCGGTGCGTCGGCGCGGGCGAGCACGTGGAGCCCGATGTGTACGGCGGTGACGCACGCACGGGAGACCTCTTCCTCGTTGCGTCCGATGGGCTGACGGGGATGGTCGACGATCGCCGGCTGCAGCAGCTTCTCCTGTCGCGCGTTCCCCCGGAGCGTCTAGTGGAGGCACTGATCACCGAGGCGAATGGCCGCGGCGGGCTCGACAACATCACGGCCATCATCGTTCAGGTAGCGTCGATGGATGACGACCCGCTGGATACCCCGACCGCGGAGACGCCGGCGTTCACGCCGGAGCCCTAGTGGCGGAGGAGACGGTCGCGGAGCTGGCCGAGCTCTACCTGGGCAACATTCTCTATGCCCTGGAGCTGGCCGCGGTGTCCCTCGACGCGGCCGACAAGCACCCTGATGCGGCGTTCTACCGGGGAATCGCGCGAAAACTCGCCGAGGCGCGCGGGCGTGCATCGAAGCCCGGCTGATCGACTTCCAGCCTCGTGGTCCGGGTGCTCAGCCCACGGTCTACTCCGACCCGAGGGCGATGCTCGGCTCCACCTGAGCGGCGCGGCGCGCAGGCAGGTAGCTCGCGAGTAATCCGACAGCCAGCACTGCGATGGGCACGACGCTGAATACCAGCGGATCTCGCGGTGTCACGCCGAAGAGCTGACTGGCGAGAACACCCGCGGTGAAGGACGCGATCACGAGCCCCGCGGCAACCGCGGCGGTCACCAGGATCATCGCATTCCGAACGACGAGGTTGCGGACCGTGGAGGCCCCGGCGCCGAGCGCCATGCGGATCGCGATCTCGCGCTGGCTGCGGCCCACGACGAACGCGATGACGCCGTATAGTCCTATCGCGGCCAGCATCAGTGCAACGGAGCTGAAGACGATGAGCAACAGCGAACCAAAACGCGCGGTCGCCGTCTGCTGATCGACCATGCTCGCCAGCGGTCCAACAGAATGAAGCGGGAGGGTCGCGTCCAGCGCCGCGACCTCGCGCCGCAGCGTCGCATCCGGGACCAGCATTCCGTTTCGTGAGCGCACCGCGAGCTGCACGTCGGGATCGGTGCGCTGCACATAGGGGAAAAAGATGTCGGGCTCGCTCCCGGGCGCGGTGATGCTGGTGGTGAGGTCGCGGAACCGAACGTCGCCGACGATCCCGACGACGGTTGCCTCCGTCACGGCACCTGATCGAAGAGGAAGGATCCGGCCGACGGGATCCGCGTCACCGAAGAGACGGCGCGCGCCGGCTTCGCTCAGCATTGCCACGTGCGGCGAATCGCGGGTGTCCCCGGCCGTGAAGGCGCGGCCGCGCATGACCGGAATCCCGAGGGTGGTGAAGAACCCCGGTGTAACGTAGTGGCGGTAGTAACGCACCGTCTCGGTGGCTCCGGGGAGCTGGAACGTGGACGCGCTCGACGAGCCGCCAAGAGGTAGATCCGAGCCGAGCGCCGAAGAAGCGACATCCGGAATGGCGTCGAGCCGTTCCGTGAGCTGCAGCGCAAAGGCAACCCGTTGCTCCGGCGTGTAGCGAGCTGGGAGGCTGAGGCGCGCCGTCATGACGCCGTCCGCCTGGAAGCCCGGCGACACCCGAAGCTGGCTTTGCAGAGTCCGCACCATGAGGCCCGCACCGATGAGAAGGATGAGGGCGAGGGCTACCTCGGCGCCGACGAGAAGCTGCTGCAGGCCCGGCCGGCGGATCCGTCCCAGTCCGGGCGACGCCGAGCGCGATCCATCCTTCAGGGCGTCCGTGAGGTTCTGGCTCGTACTCATCAACGCAGGCGCGAGCCCACACACCACGCCCGTGATCAGTGCGAGTGAAGCGGCGAAGAAGAGTACGCGTCCATCGATCGCGACGTCGACGTAGCCCGGGAGGAGGCCTGGCGGAATGAAGGGGCGCAGCGCGTCGATCGTCCAGTATGCGACGAGCGTCCCCGCGGCGCCCCCGAGGATCGAGAGGATCAGCCCCTCGGTCATGAGCTGGCGCATCAGGCGGCCGCGGTCGGCCCCGAGGGCGAGGCGCACCGCCATCTCACGTCTCCGCGAAGTGGCGCGAACGAGCTGCAGGCCGGTGACGTTGGCGCAGCCGATCATCAGGAACACGATGACGGATGCGAAGAGCACCACCAGGAGGGTGCGAGCCGTCCCCAGGTAGTTCTCCTTCATCGACAGGAGCTGAACGCCGCGATCGGTGTTGGACTGCGGAAACGCTTCCGTCAGGCGGGCTGCGACGCCGTCGAAGTCGAGCTGGGCGTCGGCCATTGTTCGACCGGGGCGCAGTCTCCCCAGCGCCATCAGCCAACGGGCGCCGCGACTCTGAACGACGCCGGCCCCCGTGGTGAGCGAGACGAGCATTGTCGGAAACCAGACGTCGGTGTCGAACGAGAGCCCGCGAAAGGCGGGAGGCATTACACCGACCACGGTCGTCGCGCGGTCGTTGAGCGTGATGGCTCGACCGATGAGGCCGGCATCGCCGCCGAAGCGTTCCCGCCACAGCGCGTCGCTGATCACCACGACCGCATGGGCATCGGGGACCAGGTCCTCCTCCGGGAGAAAGGTGCGACCGCGAGCAGCCGTGACCCCGAGAAGCTGGAAGAAGCCCGCCGACACCATCTCGGCTTCGACCCGCTGTGCTCCGTATTCGGTTCGGAGATTGACGGACGTCTCGTCGTAAAGGGAGAGATCCGTCAGCGACCGGTTGTACCGGCGCCAGTCGTTGGCCTCCGGAATCGACGCGCCTCGAACGTCTCGCTCCGGACCGGCGACGCCCCAGAGCACGACCAGCCGATCCGGATCCTCGAACGGCAGCCGACGGAACAGGGCAGCGTCGACGAGACTGAACATCGCTGCGCTGGCTCCGATCCCAAGCGCGAGTGTCGCGATGATCGCTCCGGCGAAGCCGGGGCGCGTGCGGAGGGTTCGGAGGGCGTAGCGGAGATTCGAATTCATCGGATCGGCGAGTGGATGGTTGTGCGCCTACCCCGGCAGCTGCGCCTCGAGACTCAGCTTCCCGCGCACCTCGTCGCTCGACATCTGCACGATGTCCAGCAGGCTGTTGCGCGGCACGGATACTCCGGGCGCCGTGAAGACGCGAAGCCAGCGCGCGGCTCGATACAACTCGTCGGATAGCTTTGGGAGGTTGATGGCGCCCGTCCAGCCATCCGCAGAGATGCGCTGGACCTCGCCGCCGCGTCGCAGCACGGCGATGTCGAAGCCGAGCATCTGCGTCTTGGCTGGAAAGTCGAGCAGAATCGAACCGGGGTCCGCACCGGCCTCGCGCGCCAACGCGTTCTCGACCTCGACTACGAGATCGCGATCGTCCGCAATCCACTCCGGCGGCGCGCCCGCCAGCTCGCCCGCGGGGATCTCCAATGCCCTCTTGTGGAGCCGGCGTTCGCGGAGCGCGTCGACCATCGGCGTTGGCGCGATCCGCTCGAGCTGATGGACGAGGCCTTCGTCGGTGAACGCTGGGAGCGCCGATCCATCGACGGTTCCGGCACGCAGCGCGTCATCGACCATTCGCTTGTACATCGCCGTCGCGCTGCGCACCGCGTGATGCCAGTAGACGTTGCGGTACATCTGATACTTGGCGAAGAGCAGGGATTCGAGCGCGGAGAGCCCCTTCTCGAGCACACCGACGACTCGAACACCCGTAGTCGGGTCATCGACGATCGTCAGGGAGTTGAGGAGCCGGTCCACGTCGATCTCGCCGTACGGGACGCCGCACATCAGCGCATCCCTCTTGAGATACTCGATCTTGTCCAGGTCGAGCGAGCCCGAGATGAGTCCCTGGAGCGGGCTCTCGCTCGTGCCGCGGATCAGCGCGTGCACGCGAGCCGGTGAGCCCTCGCCTCTCCCGTCCGCGAGAATGCGCCCGATCGTTCCGGTGGTGAGGATCGGCTCGGCGATCTCCTCGTGGTTGGGAGCGCCGATCTCCTCGAGGGCGTGGGAGAATGGATAGTGTCCCACGTCATGGAGCAGCGCAGCGACCCAGACATCGGCGCGCTGTTCCGCGGAGACGCCTCGCAGCTCGTCACGCTCCTCGAGCAATGCGAGAGTGCGGCGGGCGAGATGGTAGGTGCCCAGTGCGTGCTCGAAGCGCGAATGAGTTGCGCCGGGATAAACGAGATACGCCAGCCCCAGCTGTCGCACGTAGCGCAGCCGCTGGAACTCGCGGGTGTCCATCAGCCGGAGGGTAAGCGGTCCGACGCGGATGTTGTTCCAGAGGGGGTCGCGAATGATCTCGTGCTTCATCGACGCGCCGCGCTGAACAAGCCCCGCCCACCGGGGCTCACCCTGAACGAGCCCCGCCCGCCGGGGCCCCGGCGGATCCCGCGGGCGAGGCCCGGAATCATCAGGCCTTCGGACCGACCTTCCGGATGTCCTCGCTCACGAGGTCGCCGAACTTCTCGATGTTCGCGGCGAACATCCCGGCGAGCTTCCTCGCCTGCGCATCGTACGCGCCCTTGTCCGCCCACGTGTCGCGCGGCTTCAGGATGCCGTTCGGCACGTTGGGAATCCTCGTCGGCACGTCGAGGCCGAACACCGGATCCGGCTCCGTAGTGACGGCGTCGAGCTCTCCGGCGAGCGCCGCACGAACCATTGCGCGGGTGTGCGCGAGCTTGATGCGCTTGCCTGTTCCGTAGGCGCCGCCGCTCCAGCCGGTGTTCACCAGCCAGACACGGGAGCCATGCTTGTCGAGCAGGCCCCCGAGCATTTCGGCGTACTTCGACGGGTGCCATACGAGGAAGACGGCACCGAAGCAGGCGCTGAAGGTGGCCTGCGGCTCGGTGACGCCGCGCTCGGTGCCGGCGACCTTGGCAGTGTACCCGGAGAGGAAGTAGTACATCGCCTGCTCGCGGGTGAGCCGTGCGATCGGCGGCAGCACACCGAACGCATCGGCCGTCAGGAAGACGACGTTCCTCGGATGTCCGCCGCGTCCATCCGGTGCATGGTTGCGGATGTAGTGCAGCGGATACGATGCCCTGGTGTTCTCGGTGATGGACCGCTCGTCGAACTTCACCTTCTTCGAAGCCGGGTCGAGCACCACGTTCTCGAGTATGGTCCCGAACATCTGGGTGGTACGGTAGATGTCCGGCTCGCTTTCCGCGGAGAGGTTGATCACCTTCGCGTAGCAGCCACCCTCGAAGTTGAAGACGCCATGATCCGACCATCCGTGCTCGTCGTCGCCGATGAGCGTGCGCTCCGGATCGGCGGAGAGGGTGGTCTTTCCCGTGCCCGAAAGGCCGAAGAAGAGCGCCGTATCGCCCTCGGGGCCGGTGTTGGCCGAGCAGTGCATCGACAGCACGCCTTGCTTCGGCATGAAGTAGTTCATGACGGTGAACATGGACTTCTTGAGCTCACCGGCGTATCGGGTTCCGCCGATCAGGATCATGCGGCGCTCGAAGCTGAGCACGATGAAGGTGCCTGTGCGAGTGCCATGCTTCGCGGGATCAGCCTCGAACTCGGGTGCGTGCAGCACCGTGAAGTTCGGGTCGAACGTGGGCAGGTCGCTGGGCTCCGGGCGGATGAACATGTTCCGCACGAACGCCATGTGCCACGCGTTCGGCGACACGTAGCGAACGGAAAGCCTGTGCGCCGGATCGGCGCCGGCGTAGAGGTCCTGCACGAACAGCTCGACCGTCTTGTCGAGGTACGCCCGCACATCGTGGAGCAGCACGTCGAACTTCTCGGTCGGGTAGGGCTGGTTGACCTTTCCCCAGTCCACATCGCTGGCGGCCTCGCCCTCGCGAACAACGAACTTGTCGTTCGGCGATCGACCGGTGTGCGGCGATGTCACCGCGACGAACGGGCCCATGTCCGCAAGCTCGCCCTCGCCGCGACGGATGGCAGCCTGGATCAGTTCCGGCGCGACCTGGTTCCAGTGCACCTTTCCGGAGGGGGAGAGCCCCTGCCGCTCCAGTCCGTGCTTGCCCCCGCGCTTGGTGGCCTCGGCGGCCGGCTTCGTCTGTGTCGCCATGAGACTATGTCCTCGGTGAGTAATGACGGTCCGCCGCGGGCAACTGCTCCCGGGGGCCGACTCCGTTCGCTGGCTGCGATCGCTCCTGCGCATCGATGACCGCGACGGCGGCCATGTTCACGATCTCCTCGACATCGGCGCCCTTCTCCAGCACGTGAACGGGACGCCGCATTCCCACAAGGATGGGGCCGATCGCGGTCGCGCCCCCCAGGTGATTGAGCAACTTGTATGCGATGTTGCCGGCGCTGAGGTTCGGGAAGATGAGGACGTTCGCCGCCTGCTCGAGCGCGGAGAAGGGATACGACTCCTGGAGAATGCGCTCGTCAAGGGCCGTGTCCGCCTGCATCTCCCCGTCGACCACGAGCGTCCGGTCGCGCTGGCGAAGGATCTGCACGGCCCGCGCCACCTTGTCGGTATCCGGGTGCCGAACGGACCCGAAATTCGAGAAGGACAGCATCGCGATGCGCGGTGTGATCCCGAACGTGCGCACGATCCGGCTCGCCGCATAGCCGATCTGCGCGAGCTGCTCGGCGGTCGGGTCGATATTGACGGTGGTGTCGGCACAGAACACGATGTGCTTCTCGAACACGAGCATGTACATGCCGCTCACGAGCCCCGCCTTCGGATGCGCCCCGATGACCTGTAGCGCCGGCCGAATCGTCTCCGGGTAGTGCGAGTTGACGCCCGAGACGAGTGCGTCGGCGTCGCCGGAGACGAGCATCATCGAGCCGAAGTAGTTGCTGTTGTAGAGCAGCTGATGCGCCTCGCCGTGGCTCAGACCCTTGCGCTGTCGGTGCTTCCAGAGCTGGAGAGCGTACTGCTCGCGCCGCGGCGAAGTCGCCGGATCCTCGATGGCTATGTCCTCGAGCGAGATTCCCGCGTGCGCCGCGATCCCCTCGATCGTCTCCCTGTCGCCGAGGAGGATCGGGAACGCGATCCCGTCCTCGACGAGGATCTGCGCGGCACGAACGATCTTCGGCTCCTCGCCATCCGGAAAAACGACGCGCTTCGGATCACGCGCCGCGCGGTTGATGAGCCCGCGCATGACGCCCCGCGCGCGCCCCAGCCGCGCCTCGAGCCGCTCGCGGTACTCGTCGAGCTCAATGAATTCGCGGGCGACCCCGCTCGCCACGGCGGCCCATGCCACCGCCGGCGCCACCCACAGGAGTGCGCGTGGATCGAATGGGAAGGGGATGAGATAGTTGGGCCCGAACTTCACGTTCCGAAGCCCGTACAGCGACGAGAGGCTCTCGGGCACGTCCTGCTTCGCCAGCAGCGCCAGCGCCCGCGTCGCGGCCATCTTCATCTCCTCGTTAACCTCGGTGGCGCGCGAGTCGAGCGCCCCGCGGAAGATGAAGGGAAATCCGAGGACGTTGTTCACCTGGTTCGGATAATCGCTGCGACCGGTGGCCACGATCGCATCGGGGCGTACGGCGTGAACCTCGTCGGGAAGAATTTCCGGAACCGGATTGGCGAGCGCGAAGATGATCGGCCGCTCGGCCATCGTCGCGATCATCTCCTTCGTTGCGGCACCCGCCACCGACAGGCCGACGAAAACATCCGCACCGACCAGCGCATCAGCCAGCGTGCGGGCAGTGGATGGGTTGGCAAACCGGGCCTTGTACGGATCCATCTCGCCCCGGCCTTCGTAGATGACGCCGGCGCGATCGCAGAGAGTGATGTTCCGGCGGAGGACTCCGAGGCGAACGTAATGCTCTGCGCTGGAGATGGCCGCCGCCCCTGCCCCCGAGAAGACCACACGAGCGGTCTCTATCGGCTTCCCGACGATCTCGAGCGCGTTGAGCAGCGCCGCCCCGGAGATGATCGCAGTGCCGTGCTGGTCGTCGTGGAAGACGGGGATCTTCATCGTCTTCCGAAGCTTCTCCTCGATGTGAAAGCAGTCCGGAGCGCGGATGTCCTCGAGGTTGATGCCTCCCACCGTGGGCTCGAGAAGCTGGCAGAACCTTATCACGTCCTCCGGATTCTCGGAGCCGATCTCGAGATCGAAGACGTCGATGTCGGCGAACTGCTTGAAGAGATTGCCCTTGCCCTCCATCACCGGCTTGCCGGCCAGCGCCCCGATGTTCCCCAGACCCAGTACCGCGGTACCGTTGGTGACGACCGCGACGAGGTTGCCCCTGGCGGTGTACTTGTAGACGTCATCCGGGTTCGCGGCGATCTCGAGGCATGGCTCCGCCACCCCCGGCGAGTAGGCGAGAGAGAGATCCCGCTGGTTGTTCAGCGGCTTGGTGGGAACGACAGCGATCTTGCCCGGTCTGCCGCTTGAGTGGTAGTCGAGTGCGTCCTGTCGTTTCATGGCCGTGGGGAAAACAAAAGCGGCCAGCGATCCCGCCGGCCGACAAGCCCCGCTGGCGCCGGATGCCGACAACCAGCGCGCCGCTCCAGCTACTGGCTCAAGGTTAGCCGGACCGGTCCAAGGCGTCAATCTTGTCGACCCGCGCTGCGTGACGGCCGCCGGCGAAGGGTGTCTCGAGAAAGGTGTCGAGAATCGCAGTTGCGAGCCGCGCACCGATGAGGCCGGCCCCAAGGGTGAGCAGGTTCGCGTTGTTGTGCTCACGTGCATTGGCGGCGGTGGTGACGTCGTAGCACATCGCGGCCCTCACACCCGGGACCTTGTTGGCGGCCATGCAGCTTCCTATGCCCGCTCCGTCTATCATAACGCCCATCACGGCGCGCCCTCCGGCGACCGCCTTCGCAACCGCAACGGCGAAATCCGGGTAATCCACCGGGTCCCGGGTCACCGTCCCGAAGTCGAGGACCGTGTGGCCGAGCTCGCGGAGTCGATCGGCTATGACCGTCTTCATCGAGACGCCGCCATGATCGGCGCCGAGCGCGACGGTCAGCCTCTTCGAGGACCGCCCTGGGGCCGCTGGCGGTGCCGTCGACGTCGTGGCTGGGCTTGCCCCGACGGAGGTGGGCCCGGAGGTGAGCGAGATCTTTGCGCGCGCCGCCGCATCCCGGGCGCTGGGAGTTACGATCGCGCCCGTGATGTCGATTACCTTTTCGCCCGCGCGAGCGAGGCGGTCGACCTCACGTTCCGTTATCACCCGGCGTCGACTCATAGTGTCAGATCGGGAGGACGATGAAGCACGTAGCGCAGCGTGCGCTCATCACGCAGGGAAGGGGCGACCGCCCGGGGAACCGCGAACATGACATCATCTGCGTCGTCGCTGTGGCCTCCAATGCCAATGGCATGGCCGAGCTCGTGCGCCACGACCGACTGAAGCTCGCTCGTGTTCGCCGTCGCCGCCACATCGATCGTCACGGCGACCTTGACCTGGCCTGCAGGGCCCGTGATGAACCCCAGGGTCCGCGCGGTGTCGCCCGCCGGGCAGAACAGCGTGCGACCGGCGGCTTCCGTCCATCCCGGCCGGCCGCACCCGGCAGTATCCACGGGAATCGGAGCCGTGGCGTCGTGAATCACGATGTCGGCCGCATCCCGCACCTGCACGATCCGCAAGCGCAGCTCGCGATAGCCGAGCGCGCGACTCCAGCCTTCGGCGGCAGTGCGGACCGCCTCATCCAGAGCGGCGGCGCCAGGGCCGGTCGCCGGCACGACGTAAATCGCGAGCGAGGTGCCGAGCGGCCAGTGATACAGCATGCCGCCGGTCAGGGAAGTCGGGTCGTACGGGGGCGCAACGGCGTCGACCGATGGGATCTCGCAGCCCACGCTCAGCACGGCGAGGCCGAGATTGCCAAGTATCCGGCGCCACGGGATTCCGTCGCGACGAGATGCGCCACAGTCGGGTCCCGTGGCCCTGGCGCGGCGGTCAGAGCGCATAGCGAAGGCCGACGCGCAGCTGCCCCACCCAACCCGCATCCATCGACGGGTTCTCGCGGGGCTGGGAAGGAACGCGCATGATCCGCGCGCCGATGAGCCCGTCGAGCGGCCGGCTGCGAGCGATGCGTCGCGAGACGATCGCTTCGCTTCCCCAGGTCGTGATCGCGCCGCTCGAGCGGAACGGCACGACGTCGCGCGGACCCAGAAGCCGGGTGGCCGTGAGCGCGATCGCGACGTCGGCGAGCGCGAATCGATCGAGCTCGAGCCCCGCGGTCAGGTCGTATTGCCGGCTGCTCCCTGCGCTCCACGATCGGCCCGATGACTCGGCGCGCAGTGGCGCGACCAGTGCGCGAAATCCGAGCGTCAGCGCCACGCCTGGCCGCAGCTGCCTCGCGACATCGGCACCAGCGAACACACCCGGGTTGGTTGTGACGGTGACGCCGTTCCCGTCCTCGACGAATGCGGTTCCCGCGACCGCGCCGATTTCCGCCCGCCACGTTGCCAACGGCTCAGCCGGTGAGGGCTGCGCCGCAGCCACTGGGCCGATGCACAGGGCGATCAGGAGC
The DNA here is from genome assembly GCA_041743365.1 of Gemmatimonadaceae bacterium. Classification (GTDB taxonomy): domain Bacteria; phylum Gemmatimonadota; class Gemmatimonadetes; order Gemmatimonadales; family Gemmatimonadaceae; genus JANPKQ01. The sequence continues at coordinate 1,347 of JBGTMW010000162.1, read as the reverse complement.
GCCACTGCGACGCGCGCAAAGCTGCGCAACAGATCGAGCATCCGTCGATCGGTCGCTTCGGCGTCATCCAGCTTCGGTGTCTCGATGACCTTCGGGACGCGCGCGAATCGCTCATCGGTCATGATCCGCTGGAACGCCCCGGCGCCGATCGCCCCTTCGCCGATCAGCTCGTGTCGATCGCGTCTCGAGCCGAGCGGGGCCTTCGAGTCGTTGAGATGGAGGAAGCGAAGTTTCTCGATGCCGATCACGTCGGCGAACCGCTTCCACACTGTGTCGAAGTCGCCGGCCAGGTCGTAGCCCGCGGCGAACAGGTGAGCGGTATCGGCGCAGATGCCGACGCGCTCCCGAAGAGTGCCCGGAATGCGGTCCAGAATCGTCGCGAGGTCCTCGAAGCTCGAGCCGATCGCGGTGCCGCTGCCAGCCGTGGTCTCGAGCAGAAGCGTGGTGCGACCGCTAGCGCATTCCAGCCCCGCCACGATCCCCTCGACGTTGCGATCGATTCCGCTGTCCCGGTCGTCCATGTAGTTGCCCGGATGCGAGACGAGGAAATCGACCCCGAGCGCCTCGCACCGTTTGAGCTCACTGATGAACGAGATGGTCGAGCGCAGCTGCAGGACCGGGTCGGGCGACGCCAGGTTGATGAGGTAGCTGTCGTGAACGGCCGTCGCGACGACGTCGGTCTGCGACAGGGCGGCGCGGTAGGCGACGCATTCGTCGTCGTCGCAATCGCGCTCTGCCCAGCGGTTGGCCATCTTCGAGAACATCTGCATGGCCGTGGCACCGATGGCTCCGGCTCGGGTGGGAGCCAGCGGAACGCCGCCCGCCGTCGAGACGTGGGCGCCAAGCAGGATCGCGTCGTCCATCGCTATCCTCGTCGTACTGTCGAAAGCGACCGCAGGTCTCTCAGCGCCGGGCTTCCTTCAAGGCCGCGGGCGCAGGAAGGGAACGGGATCGACGGCGATCGGCCTGGTGCCCGAGCGAATCTCGAAGTGAAGGTGCGGCGGCAGGCGAGGATCGTTGGTGCCCACCGTTCCGATCTGCTCGCCGCGATCCACGATCTGGCCCTTCCTCACGATGATGGACGCGAGTGACGAGTATATGGAGTACTCGCCGCTGGGATGGGCGATCACCACGGTCGCACCAAAGGTCCCTAGCTGGTTGTCGACGAGGTTGACGACGCCGGCGGCGATGGATCGCACCGGCGTACCCTGCGGCGCGGCGATGCCGATCCCCTGCCAGCTCGTCATCGTCTGATCGGGGCCCGCCGCGCGCCCGAAGGGGTAAAGGATCGTTCCATCCACGGGCCATTCGAGATTGGCGCCGCTCCTGAATCGCGCTCCCGCCGCC
>JBGTMW010000161.1:0-2650 GCA_041743365.1 Gemmatimonadaceae bacterium | reverse complement strand
CGGCCGCGCATGCCTTCACCGTGCTACCGCGCCGGCGTCGGACGCGGGCGACTCACACCCAGGATCACGATCTCCGCGCGACGGTTTCGGGCGCGGCCGTCGGAAGAGGCATTGTCCGACACCGGCTGGGTCTGCCCGTAGCCTCGCGCGGTGATTCGATCGCTCGAAGTACCATGCGCGATGAGCGCGCTTCGCACCGACTCGGCGCGGCTCTCGGAGAGACGCTGGTTGGCCTCCGCGCCTCCGGTGCTGTCGGTGTGCCCCTCGACGACGATTCGGGCTTCCGGATAATGCGTCAGAAGAGTCGCCACTGCTCGCAACTCGATGCGCGGACGGTCGGCGAGTGATTGCTGGCCGACGCCGAACAGGTTGTTGCCAAGCACGATCACCAGCCCTCGCTCGCTCTCCTGAATGGCGGTCACGCTGGGAATCGATCGCTCCACCAGGGTCAGAGCGTCGAGACGCCGTCGCTCGAGGTCTTCCGTTCCGCGGAGGGCGGCATCCGCATCAGCACGCTCTACGGCTGCACGTTCAGCCGCGACACGCTCCACTTCGGCGCGCTCCGCGGCACGTGCCGAACCGTCGGCCGCAGCCTGTCTTGCGCCCTGCTCGGAGGCGGCGGTGCGTGCGGCCACATCCCGCCTGAACGCGGCCTCGAGCGAATCGAAGCGGAGTTGCAGGCGAAGACGTTCCATGCGCGCCGAATCACGCTCGGCTCTGAGCAGGGCGAGAAGCGCGGTGTCGCCTGCGGTCCTCACAGGCAGATCGGGCGGAGCGAGTCCGGCACCGACCGCTCCGGGATTCCGCGCCGCGACACCGCTCCTCCGCGCTTCCTCGGACATCCAGCGGCCTACCTCGGCCGCGACCAGGTCACGGATGACGAGGGAGTCGGCGCGCCGGCGCTCGTCGAACATCCGCCGCATTGTCGACTGGAGGTATGCGGTATCCGGCGCTCGCATCCGTACCGTATCCGGCGCTCCCGTGCGTGCCGTATCCACCGCGGCATCTCCGGCCCCAGGAAGCCCGCTCATTCCACCGGCACGAACCGTGGAGTCGCGTACTCCGAGCGGTCCGTACCGGATGTAGAGCTCGCCTTCGGTCGGTATTGGAAGCACCACGCTCGTCGCGGAGTGGTAGCTGCGCTCGGCGCGTCGAGTGAGCGTCGAGTCCGCGGCGGCGGCCGCGCCGATCGCTCGCGCACCGGTGGGCGCGCCTGTCGCTGCAGTCGAATCCGTGAGTGCGGCACTGTCAGCAGCGGCAGCGGCCGTTGCCGAATCGATCACCACCGCCGGTTGGGGGTCGTTGCTGACCAGCGCAATACCCCTGCGACTTCGTCCGATGCTGACGCCGACTCCGGCCGACAGCAGCCAGTTGTGCCGCAATTCGCTCGCGGCCGCAACATCACCGAACGCCGCATCGTGTGTATGGATGAAGTCACGAGCGGCGATGTTCAGCCGGAACTTGTCGCTCAGGCGGAGTCCGATGCCGCCGCCCAGGATGAGAACCGTTCGGTCCGCGGCCTCGTTACCGTTCGCGTCACGATAGCCGGATTGGAAGCCGAGAGATCCGCCACCGACCACCAGGTATGGTGCAATTCGCGGTGCGGCGTTGAGGTTGAACTGCGCCTCGCCGCCAATGCTTCGAACGCCCTCGGTCCTCGAGAAATCCGATGACACCCCGCGCAGATAGTACGCGCGGAGGCCCACGTAGTTGCCTGCGTCGATTCCGGCGCGAGCGCCGACAAGGGAGTGCGTTCCGAGTGCCGCGTCGGCGAAGTCTATCCGTCCGGTGAATGCCTCGAGAGGCACCGAGGCGATCGACCACCGCTCTCGCGGCCCCGCGTCCGCTCGAGCTCCTCCGATTACGAAGCCCAGGCCGGCTCCGAACGTGAGGTTGCTCCGGAGCTCGTGGCGCTCCGGATCTGTTCCGGGCGTCGCCGCGGATGCGAGCGCGGACCGGTCGAGCCGGAAGCGCATGTCCTCGGCGAACAGCTCGGCTCGCATGCGCGACGAGACGTTCAAGCGAATGCCGCCCCCGTAGGTCACTGCGATCTGGCGCGGCCCCTTGCGCGCGCCCTCATCGAAACGGAGGAGACTTCCGCCGCCCCGAAGGAAGGGAGCGAGGCGGGCGCTTCCGAAGTTCAGGCGGATACCTATTCCGTAGTCCGTGATGTCAAGCGTTCCGTTCTCGAGCGGAGCTCCGAGCGAGTCGGTAATGCCCGTCTCGGAGAAGCGCCCCACGATCCCGCCGCCGGTGAGATAGTGGGCTTCCAGTCCCACCAGGGGACCGAAGTCCGCGATGGCGCGTCCTCCGAACGTGATCGCGCGCTCCAGCGCGAGATCCGTGTCCCACCGGATGTAGCTCGCCGACGGAAGGATCGTATACCGGACCCCCTGCGCGACTGCTCCGGATGCCACTGATCCGGACATGATGACCATCGCGGCGAGTCGTGCGGCGAAGCGACTGGTGTCGCGTACTCTCGTGCCCGGGGCCGAGCGAACTCGGGCGAGCGCGTGAACCGGCATGAGCGATCTCCCGCTGTGAGGGCGTCCGTACCTGCTAGGTTATCTCCCAGTACACCGTTCGAGCAAGTCGTCGGCGGGCAACGATGCGGTGAAACAGCCCCTACTCCTCGCCTGACTGCGGGAGC
>JBGTMW010000160.1:0-1649 GCA_041743365.1 Gemmatimonadaceae bacterium | reverse complement strand
CGCGCCCCATCATGGAATCGTCCGCGAAGATGTATACACGCGTGCGAAGATCCGCCTCCGTGATTGCGGCACTCGTTCCTGCGCCGGCGGTGCTGGTAGCGGCCGATCCCGCGGCCGCCGCTGACGCGGTGGCGTCGTTCGACGGCCGGGCGCATGCCGCGCCAACGACGACCAGTGGAGCGAGCAGCGCTCCGCGGACTTGCTGGGACACTCTGAATCCCTCGATCATGGTGGATCGTGGCATCGCGCACGGGCGACCGTGCAAGGCAACGTCTACGGCTTCGGCACCGGCTGCGCCTCGACCCAGCGCGCGGGGTTGAACACCTCGGGAGGGATGGCCACGTTGACGCGCACGTTCGCGTACTCCTCCCGGAAAAACACCCGGCCGTTCCTGAGCATCAGTACCTCGACCGCGACCGGGAATCCGTCGAATTCGGTATACCGGTTGAACCGGTATTCGGTGAGTACCGTGCGGGCCGGATTCTGTTGCATCATCCGAACGAACAGCAGCCGTTCGGCGTCGATCCAGAACTGGTTCACGGTGGTGTCGCCCCGGGCCGCGCCGACGACGTACGCACCGCGACCCTCCCACTCCGCCTCGTGAATGAGGCCGAGGTCGAAGCCGAGCGCCTCGAGCGTCGCGGACGTCTGGCCGACAGGCTGCGCGAAGACGTCGAAGCCGAGCAGGAGCAGGGCGTTCACGTCGGGCTGGCTCTGCACTCGGCGCCCGTTGTCGAACACGTGCACCCGTCCACCCTCGTAGAGCACACCACTGTGGTTGGCCAGCGGCATGTAGTCGATGCGAAGCCGGCCCGGCAGGGAGATGTGCTCGAGCCACTGAGTCTTCTGCTCCCCGCCGGCAGCGGAATACAGGGTGTTGTTCTGGAGAAAGGACAGCGTGGTGAACCAGCTCCCCGAGTGCCGCGCGTGCATGGCGCCGAGGAGCTCGCGCGCCGTCGTGATTGGAGGCGCGGCCGCGCTATCAGCCGCCGGGGGCCCGGCGGACGCACACCCACCCAAGAGGATCGCGGCAGTGAGACACAGGACACGGTGCAGGACAGACATGCGCTGGAGGCTCGTCGTTGGTGACAGGCCGCGGCGCGACGCGACGGACGCGACGCGGACGGCGCTCAAGGATGTATTATATCCTCCATGACCTCTCCGGTGTTCCGTCGCGAAAGGCCCCGACCCGCCGTTCTCCTGCTGAGCGGCGGCCTCGACTCGACCACGATGCTCGCAATGGTGACGAGCGAGCAGTACGACGTCCACGCGCTCACCTTCCGCTACGGCCAGCGTCACGAGTACGAGGTGGAATCCGCACGTCAGATCGCCGCTCGGTATCGCGTCGCACGGCACGTCGTGATGGACATCGACCTCAGGTCCTTCGGCGGGTCGGCGCTCACCGGCTCCTCGAAGGTTCCGAAGGATAGAACCGCCCAGCGGATCGCCTCGGAGATTCCGGTGACGTACGTGCCCGCGCGCAACACGATCTTCCTGTCGTTTGCCCTCGCATGGGCCGAGGTGCTGGGAGCACGCGAGATCTTCATCGGCGTCAACGCCGTGGACTACAGCGGCTATCCGGACTGCCGCCCCGAGTTTCTCTCGGCCTTCGAGAACCTGGCGGCGCTCGCGACCCGCGGTGGCGTCGA
>JBGTMW010000159.1:0-2803 GCA_041743365.1 Gemmatimonadaceae bacterium | reverse complement strand
CCTCGGCAGGGTGGAACTCGCTTCAGGGCGCGCTGGAATCGGCGGCGGGCGGCGCTCCCCCCGGAGGGAACGCCATTTCCGGCAGCGCCCAAACCGGATCGGAGGTTGCTTCCGGCAGCGCCCCCACCGGAGCGGAGGTCGCTTCCGGCAAACCCTCTGCATCTCCGGACGCATCGGTGATTCCTGCCGAACCTCACGCTGCTGCGCCAGGATCGCGCGACACCCAGCAGCCGCATCAGACGGTCCGGTCTACGCCACCCGGTGGATACTGGTTCGTTGCCACCGAGGCGCCCGAGGGTGTGGCGGACACCGAGGTACGACGCGACCCTCCTTTCGTCGAATCGAGCCCCGGGGGCGAGGCCGATCCGGTCGACGCCGGGGGCCGACCGGTCGAAGCTCGCGTCCCCGACGATGACCCTGACATTGTCGAGCCTCCTCCGATCGACGTCGACTCCGGAACCGTTGAGCCACCGTCGGGAGACGTCGACGCCCCATCAGTCGAAGTATCTCCCGCGGGCTCACCCGACGAGGATCCCGAGGGCGGGGCGGGCGCATCACCGGCGAAGGACGCAGGCGACGATGCCCGCGCCGATACGCCGCAGGGCGAGACCAGGCCCCCATCGTCGGCCGCGGGCGACGGCGACGGTATCGAGTCGGAGCGGGGATGGTGGCTGGTCGCGCTCGGGATCATGATGCTCATGGCGCTGCTGCTGATCGCGCATGCGCGATCGACCCGATTCGGCGATGCCGCGCCCTCGCTGTCACCGGATACGACGAGCCCCCGGAGGCAGATGCCACCGGGGGCTGGTCGCGGAGAATGCCTGGCCGGGCGCGCCTTTCACGGCATCTGTGTCGCGACTCCACTGGAGAATCGCCTGGCGGTGCGCGTCTTTCCGCCCTCAAGCCTTCGTCCGACTACAGCCCGCAACCTTCCACTTCGCAGATAGCGCCGCAGCGTCACGTCGCTTATCGGATAACCGGTGCTGACCCAGAGCTCCTCGTCTCCATTCGACGATCGCGTCAGCTTCGTTCCTATGTAGAGGTATCTTCCCTCGGTGCGAATTAATTCGACGAGCGAGATCCTCGTAGCATCGTTGCGCTCCTCGAGCCCGAAGAACATCGGCCTCAGGACCGCTGCCGGCATGTACTCGAAGACGAACTCCGAGTCCTCGGGCCGGAGGCCGCGGGAGTCACAGATGCTCGCAACGGTCTGCTCGTGCAGCCACACGCTCCGCGCCTGCGTCGTGAGCCCGAGATTCGAAATGACGAAATCCGGGATCGCGCCGATGACCTGAATGCCACTCGCCCAGCGACTGGGGCGAAGGATCGCTTCGTATTCGAGATGCCGCGGAGTGTGACGAACGCTCACGGGAGTCACTCGAGCCTGAGGTGAATGTTTGACGCGTGGCCAACAGGTGGCGTAACAAGGGGTTGTCCGGGTATGGCTGAGCCTGGTTGTAAGGAGTGGCTCCGAGCCTGTCGACCGCGGCCCGAATTGACGGATGCCGAAATCCGCGGACGAGGAATGCTTGGAGGAGACACCGCGCCCCGATAGACTCCCTGCCGTTCATGCCCCCCGCTGAGAGGCGACGAGTGAAGACTGAGTATCAAACCACCCTCGTGCTGCCGGCCGCGCCGCCGGAGCAGCGCTGAGATGGCGAAGAAGCGATCCGACGCCGCGCCCCGCGGCCGCACTACGTCCTCGCAGAAGGATGCCCGGGCCCTGGACCCTGAGAAGCGGAAGCCCTCCGCCGAACGTACCCGCCACGGCGACAAGGCTCCGCGCGTCGCGTCTGCGCGTCGCCGGGGGCCGCGCACTGCCAGCGGAAAGAAGATGGACCCGTCGGTGCTGGCGCACGCCGAGCAGGATTCGCGGGAGGGGCTCCGCGAGCGCACCGAGGAGGGACATCTCAAGGCGGGACGCACCCCGCCCTCGCAGCAGAGCGATACCCGCCGCGTGGGCGCGAAGCGGATCGTGGACGACTCGATCCGCGATTTCATCATCCCCATCACCGAGGACGAGAAGCTGCTGCAGTCGGGCAGCCCGCGCGGCCTGGGGCCCGACTTCACGCGAAGCGATCCGTGGCGCGTGATGCGGATCATGGGTGAATTCATTGAAGGCTTCGACACCCTCGCCACCGTGGACCGCGGCGTCGCGATCTTCGGCTCCGCCCGGACCGGCCCCGAAGATCCCCAGTACCTGGCCGCGCAGGAGACGGCGCAGCTTCTCTCGCAGGCGGGGTTCTCGATCATCACGGGTGCCGGTCCCGGCATCATGGAGGCGGCGAACAAGGGCGCCCGGCTCGGCGAAGGTGAATCGGTGGGCTGCAACATCGAGCTCCCCTTCGAGCAGGGCGCCAATCCCTTCGTGGATCGCCTGGTGAACTTCCGCTACTTCTTCGTGCGGAAGACGATGTTCATCAAGTACTCCGTGGCGTTCATCATATTCCCCGGCGGGTTCGGGACACTCGACGAGCTGTTCGAGGCGCTCACGCTGATCCAGACGGGCAAGATCTACCAGTTTCCGGTAATCCTCTTCGGGCGCCATTACTGGGCCGGGCTGGTTCGCTGGCTTCAGACGCGCGTGCTCAGCGAACAGAAGATCTCGCAGGGCGACCTCGACCTGATGCTGCTCACCGATGATCCGGCTGAGGCAGCCGCGGCGGTGATCGCTGCCTACGAAGCGCACAGGCGGGTGGCGCGCGAGAGGGAGGACGTTTGATGTCGAAGAAGAAGCACGCGAAGGCCGACGCGAAGCGCGCCTCGGCGAGCGGGCCCAAGGCGAGCCAGAAGCGCGCGGCGG
>JBGTMW010000158.1:0-3662 GCA_041743365.1 Gemmatimonadaceae bacterium | reverse complement strand
GCGGCCGTGGCGCTCGCGGTGCTTGGAGCGGGCGCAATCCTGGCGGCACGCGCCGCGGGGACGTCGGGTGATATCAGCCGCATTGCCGTCCTCCCGCCGACGGGCATGTCGGGCGCTCCCGACGCCGGCCGGGCGGATCCTTCAATGGAAGGGCGTCGTGTGGATCCCGAGGCGTACCAGCTCTACCTGAAAGGGCGCCACGCATGGAACCGGCGAACGAAGGAGGGACTGGAACAGGCCGTCGTCCTGTTCCGGCGGTCTATCGACCGCGACCCCGGCTACGCGGAGGCACATGCAGGTCTGGCAGAGGCCTACGTGCTGCTCGGCTACCTCGGCTTCCGTCCTGGTGCGGTCATGTTTCCGAAAGCGAAGGCGGCGGCGCTCAGGGCGCTCGAGCTCGACGGCACGATCGCGTCGGCCTACGCTGCGCTGGGTCAGGAGTTGAGCTGGGAGCGGGACTGGCGCGGGGCCGAGGACGCGTATCGCAAGGCCGTTCTGCTCGACCCCGCCTACGCGACGGCGCTTCAATGGTACGGCGGAATGCTGAGCAAGCTCGGTCGCGTCGACGAAGCGCTCGTGCTTCTCCGTCGTGCGAGCGAGCTCGATCCGCTCTCGCTCCAGATCAACAACAACTATGGAATGGTGCTCTGCTACTCCGGCGACCACGCCGGCGCGCTCGCACATTACAGGCGGATCGTCGAGCTGGAGCCGGATTCCAGCTGGGTCCGCGAGAACCCCTGGCTGCTGTCGAACATGGCCAGGGTGCTCTCCGCCAACGGTCTCCATGATGAAGGACTCGAGATGCTGGCGACGTCACTGCAGATCGTGCCCGGGCACCCGCGGCCCCTTGGCGACGTCGCAGACATCTACATGAAGCTGGGCCGACCCGAAGAGGCCGAAGGGGCCTTCGCGCGGGCGGACACCTCGAATGGCCACTACGCGGGGTATCGCGCCACCCTCTTCGCCTCGCGCGGGGAGGCGGATTCGGCCTTCGCCTGGTACGACCGGGTGCGCGATTGGGGACAGCCGCTGCTCGGCGATCTGAGCATGGACCCCCGCCTGGACCCGATCCGCGACGATCCGCGTTTTGCGGCGCTGCTCCGCGAGCTCGGCATCGGCGGGAACGCCGCCGGCGCCGGCCCGGCCCGGCGCGTTACCCCGCCGTCCCCGAGGTAAACGGCGCTACTTCCGCGTCTGCGTCGAGATGGCCGCAGCTCCCCTTTTTTCAGGTCCGAATCGGATTCAATGCGAGCACTCGAAGAGGACCTGGCGCTCTCCGCGACGGATCTCTCGAACTTCCTGAGCTGTCGCCACCGAACGGCGCTGGACATGGCGGTAGCGTACGGCAAGCGAAAGCGACCGCACTTCCAGGATCCGCTCCTCGATCTCCTCATCGAGCGAGGGAAGAAGCACGAGCAGAGCTACGTCGAGTCGCTCCTGAAGGATGGCCTCACGGTGGTGGACCTCACGGTCGTCGCCGATCGCGTCGGGCTCGTCGAGCGGACGCTGGAGGTGATGCGCCAAGGGCCCGATGTGATCGTGCAGGGAGGACTTCTGGGAGGAATGTGGTTCGGCAAGCCCGACATCATGCGCCGCGTGCCGAAGACGAGCGGGCTGGGCGCGTGGTCGTACGAAATCTACGACACGAAGCTCGCGCGCGAGACGCGCGCCGGCACCATCCTCCAGCTCGGGCTCTACTCCGAGATGCTCGGCGGCGCCCAGGGCGTATGTCCCGAGCTCTTTCACGTGATCACGCCGGATCGCGAGTCGCCGCTTCACACGTACCGAGTGAATGACTACGCCGCCTACTTCCGCCTGATTCGCGACAGGATGGAGGAGACGGTGAAGCTCGGCGATGAAGCGATAGCGGAAGCGAACTATCCGGAGCCGGTGGAGCACTGCGAGATCTGCTGCTGGATCGGTGAGTGCAGGACCAGGCGACGCCACGATGACCATCTTTCGCTCGTCGCCGGCATCGCGAGGCTTCAGCGGCGCGAGCTGGTATCGCACGATGTGCCGACGCTCGGCGCACTTGCGGTGATGCCGCTGCCGTTGACCTTCAAGCCGAAGCGGGGAAGCGCCGACAGCTACACCCGGGTGCATCACCAGGCGCGGCTCCAGCTCGGATCGCGCGACCTGAAGGTCCCGCTCCACGAACTGCGGCCCTTCGAGGATGGCGCCGGGTTGTGTCGCCTGCCCGAGCCGTCGCCAGGCGACATCTTTCTCGACCTCGAGGGCGATCCCTTCGCGGTGGAGGGCGGACGCGAGTACCTGTTCGGTATCGTGACGATCGATGCGGAGGGCGAGCCGAGCTATCGAGGCTTCTGGGCGTTCACCGACCGCGAGGAGCGCCGGGCGTTCGAGACGGTGATCGACCTGATGGTGCAGAGGGCGAAGGATCACCCGGGAATGCACATCTATCATTACGCACCATACGAGCAATCCGCGTTCAAACGATTGATGGGGCGGTACGCGACGCGCGAGCAGGAGCTCGACAGCCTGCTGCGCGCCGAGCGGTTCGTGGATCTGTACGCCGTGGTGCGGCAGGGGGTAATCGCCGGTGTCGAGCGATACTCGATCAAGAATCTGGAGTGCTTCTACACATTCGTGCGGTCGGTAGATCTGGCCGATGCAAATCGCTGTCTGCACGCGATGGAGCAGGCGCTGGAGATGCAGTGCCCCGATCTCGTGCCGACCGAAGTGCGCGACGCGGTCGAGGGCTACAACAAGGATGATTGCATCTCGACGCTGCGGCTGCGCGACTGGCTCGAGACGCTGCGCGCGCAACTCCAGGCCTCGGGGACGCTCGTGCCCCGGCCGGAGCCGAAGGAGGGAGCGACTATGGGGCGCGGCGACCGCTGTCAATCGGTGGACGCCAGGGTGAGCCTTAGAAGGGGCGAACGCTTTCGATGTCGTGCAATCCCTTAAAAGGGACGCACGATGACCAATACGACAATGAGCGCAGCTGCGATTCCCGGTATCTCGTTGATCATCCTCAGAGACTTGCCGCTCATCGTCCGATCACCGTTGGCAAGCTTGCGGCCATAAGCGCCGAGCCAGCCTTGATAACCGGTCAGGGCCACGACCAGCAGGAGCTTGGCCGAGAACCAGCCTTCGCCCCATAAATTGAGGTGGAAGGCTAGCATCAGGCCGAGCAGCCACACCAGCAGCATCGCCGGCGACAATATGATCGAGCGGATGCGCGATTCGCGCTCGATCCAGGCGCGGTCTTCGGGTGATCCGGCCGCGGTCTCCTGGTGATAGACGTAGCAGCGCGGAAGCAGGAACAGGCCGGCCATCCAGAAGATGACGAAGGTCACGTGCGCGGCCTTCACCCACAAATAGGCGGGGCCCAGGAATGCGGTCAGTTCAGGCAAATTTCCCCCGCTTCACTTGGACCGCTTAACATAGGCCAGCATGGCTTCAACATGCTCGATCGGCGTGTCCTGAAGGATCCCGTGGCCGAGGTTGAAGATGTGGGGCCGGCCCGAGAAGGCGTCAAGGATGCGATCGACCGCGGCCTCCATGGCTTTCCCGCCGGCGATGAGCGCCAAAGGATCGAGATTGCCCTGAACCGGCAGGTCTTGGGGAAGCTCGCGCGCGGCCCAAGCCAGATCGACGGTCTCGTCGATGCCGATGGCATCGACCCCGGTATCGCGCGC
>JBGTMW010000157.1:0-2589 GCA_041743365.1 Gemmatimonadaceae bacterium | reverse complement strand
AGCGCCTCCTCGACCTGGCGCAGATACCAGTGCAGGTCCTGGCGGTGTCGCTTGAGGTCGACGATCGGGTAGCCCACGAGCTGACCCGGACCGTGAAAGGTGACGTCGCCACCGCGCTCGACCTCGTGGAAGTCGATTCCGCTCGCCGCGAGCAGCGCGGGGGTGCACAGCATGTGATGGGTCTTGGCCGTGCGACCGAGGGTCACGACGGGCGGGTGCTCGACCAGCAGCAGCACGTCGTGAGGGATGGTGCCGTCGATCCGCGCAGCCGCGACATCGCGCTGCAGGACGAGCGCCTCCCCGTAGGGCATTCTGCCGGCGGATACGACCCAGAGCTCTCGCGTCATCAGGTCAGGTCACCGCACCGACCGTGCCGACCACTCCGGAATGGGCTTCGCCGCGCCATCCCGGACGGTCGATGTCATGCGTGAATCATCTTCCCCATGGAGTCGAGCGCTGCTTCAGCTACGGCCTCGGCGAGCGTCGGATGCGCATGGATCGCGAGATCCACTTCCTCCACCGTGAATTCGTTCTCACGGGCTACCGCGATCTCGTGCAACAGCTCTGTCGCGTGGGCGCCTATGATGTGCGCGCCGAGGATCTCCCCGTACTTCGCGTCGCGGATGATCTTGACGAAACCCTCGGTCTCACCCGACGTCCGGGCGCGTCCGTTATTCGAGAAGGCGAAACGTCCGACCTTGTATTCGAGCTTTTTCTCCTTGCACTGCTGCTCGGTGAGCCCGATCGAGGCCACCTCGGGGTGGCAGTACGTCGCGTTGGGGATGTTGCCGTAGTTCACGAAATGGATGTGCTCCTGGCCCGCGATGACCTCCGCGACTACCACACCCTCGCGCGAGCTCTTGTGCGCGAGCATCGGCGGACCGGCCACGTCCCCGATCGCGTAGATCCCCTTCGCGCTCGTTTCCATCCGCTCGTTGATCCGAATGAAGCCGCGCTCCGTGAGCTGGACACCTGCTTCCTCGAGTCCGACTTCGTCGATCACGGGCGCGCGTCCGGCCGCGACGAGAACCTTCTCCACCTTGACCTCGTGCTTCTTTCCGTCCGCCTCGATGGAAAGCGTCACGCCATCCTTCCCGACCTTCGTGCCCTGGAGTCGTGCACCGGTGATGACTTCGATCTTCCTCTTCCGGAAGCTCTTAGTGAGCTCGGCCGCGACATCGGCACCCTCCAGTGGCAGTATCGTGGGCGCGATGTCGATGAGAGTCACCTTCGAGCCGAACGCGGCGTAGACATCGGCGAACTCGCAGCCCACCGCCCCGGCCCCGACGATTGCCAGCGTCTTCGGCGCCACAGGCAGGTAGAGCGCTTCATCCGATGAGATCACGGTGGTCCCGTTGAGCTCGAGCCCGGCCTGGGGAAGCCCTTTCACCCGCGAGCCCGTCGAGATGACGATGCCCTTCTTCGCCTCGTGCTTCTCATCCTTTCCATCGGCGGTACGAACGGTCACCGCGTTCTTCCCGGCCAGCTTCGCCGTGCCCTTGATGTAGGTGATCTTGTTCTTCTTGAAGAGGAACTCGACACCCTTCACGTTCTGGTCGCTCACGGCTTTCGAGCGCTTGGAAGCGACGCCGAAGTCGAGCTTCACGTCGCCGGTGGTGATGCCGAACTCGGAGGCGTGACGTACGCGATTCGCGAGCTCTGCGGCAGCCAGAAGCGCCTTCGCCGGGATGCAGCCCCACGCCACGCAGGTTCCGCCCGCCTTGTCGCGCTCGATGACGGCGGTGGAGAGCCCGAGCTGTGCGGAGCGGATGGCGCCGACGTAGCCCGCCGGTCCGCCCCCAATGAATATCACGTCGAAGGAAGCCATTGCCTCTGGGGGATTGGGAGCGCGGGTGGCCCGCTCAGTAGATCAGCATCAGCGGGTTCTCGAGCATCCGCCGGAGGGTTTGCAGGAATCGCGCGCCGATCGCGCCGTCGATCACCCGGTGGTCGCAGCTCATCGTCACCCGGAGCCTGCTCCGGATCTCGACCTCTCCCTTGACGACGACCTGTTTCTTCTCGACCGAGCCGATCGCCAGAATCCCCGACTCGGGGGGATTGATGATGGCGGTGAACTGGTCGATTCCGAACATCCCGAGGTTGGAAACGGAGAACGTCGACCCGGTGTATTCCTCGGGCTTGAGCTTCCGCTCGCGCGCACGCTTGGCGAGCTCGCGTGCCTCGGCCGCGATCTGCCGCAGACCCTTGCTGTCGGCATCGAAGATGACCGGCACGATCAGTCCGTCGTCGGTCGCGACGGCCATCCCCAAATGGACGCCATCGAACTCGCGGATGCGGTCACCGAGCCAGTGCGCGTTGCACTCGGGATGCTGCACCAGGGCGGTCGCGACGGCCTTCATGATGATGTCGTTGAAGGAGACCTTGTACTCGTCGCCCATCTCCGACATCGCCGTCCGCAGCTCGCTCACGCGGTCGAGGTCGTACTCCGCGGTGAGGTAGAACGTGGGTATCGGGCCGATCGACTCGGCCAGCCGCCGTGCGATGGTCTTCCGGATCTGGGTGAGCGGGATGTCGCGATACCCGCCGTCGCCGCGCTGAGCCGCGGGGGCGCGCTGTGGGGCGCCGGCC
>JBGTMW010000156.1:0-13399 GCA_041743365.1 Gemmatimonadaceae bacterium | reverse complement strand
GCGAGCTCGAACCAGCGGCCTGACTCGACGCAGTCGCCGCCGCCCCCGAAGCCGCAACAGGGGCTGGCGTCGCACCCACGGCAGCGCCCACCTCCGTCTCGATCCGCGCAACTATCGTCTGGACCGGGACCGTCTGACCCTCGGTCACGAGGATCTCGGCCAGCACCCCCGCGTTGGGCGCCGGAATCTCCGCATCGACCTTGTCGGTCGAGATCTCGAAGATCGGCTCATCACGCTTGACCGGGTCGCCCACCTTCTTGAGCCACCGGGAGAGCGTGCCTTCCGCAATGGACTCGCCCATCTGGGGCATGATGACGTCGATTCGTGCCACTGCTAACCTCTCTCAGAGTGTTCGGGGGAAGGCACCGACTGCCGAAGCCTCCACACGACCAAGATCGGGAGTGATATCGCCCCCAGCAACCCGCCCGCGCCCGCGAAAAGATGCCAGTTACAGACCGGCAAGCCGGGATCGGGTATGCAGCGCGTGGCCATGCCGACAAACTTCCCTGCCAGCACGCCTATCATGGCCCCGCTGAAAAACCCCGCGATCGCCATGAAACACCCGACACCGATGTATCGCGGAAGCTGCGACGCAGACTGCCCAGCGTCCGGACTCATCAGTAGCTGGCCAGCCGCCGCGCCGCGAGGACGATGTCGGATACCTGCGGAAGTACGTAATCCTCCAGCGGGGGCGAGTACGGCAACGGTACATCCGCCGCCGTAACCCTCAGGATCGGCGCGTCCAGCCACTCGAACGCGCTCTCGGTGATCCTGGCCGTGATCTCGCCGGCAACCCCTCCAGTGCGGGTATCCTCATGCACGATCAGGACCCGATTCGTCTTCTTCACCGTGGCGAGGATGGCCTCATCGTCCATCGGCAGCAGCGATCGCAGATCGAGCACTTCCACGGATAGCCCATCTTCCTTTTCGAGCTGCTCGGCGGCCTCGAGCGACTTCCAGACCGTCGCCGCGTACGTGATGATCGAGATGTCCCTGCCCTCGCGCGCGACCCGCGCCTTTCCAATCGGCACGATGTGATCGCCCCTGGGCAGCTCTTCCTTCACTCGGCGGTAGAGATACTTGTGCTCGAAGAAGAGCACGCAATCGTCATCACGAATGGCGGACTTCAGGAGCCCGAGCGCATCCGACGCCGTCGCCGGATACACGATCTTGAGCCCGGGAGTATGGAGGAACGCAGCTTCCGGGTTCTGGGAGTGGAAAGGCCCGCCGCGCACGTAACCGCCGCTCGGACCGCGCACGACCATTGGACAAGGAAGCATCGCCCGGTACCGCGCGGTCGCGACGTAGTTGGTGAGCATGTCGTAGGCGCACGAGATGAAGTCGATGAACTGCATTTCGCAGACAGGACGCATCCCCATGTGCGCCGCTCCAGCCGCGGCGCCCACTATGGCAGCCTCCGAGATCGGCGTATCGATCACCCTGTTCTCGCCGAACTTCGCGAGCAGTCCGTCGGTGACCTTGAACGCGCCGCCGTAGCGGCCGATGTCCTCGCCCAGGCAGAAGACGTTCTCGTCGCGTTCCATCTCCTCGAAAAGCGCCTGCCGGATCGCCTCGAGATAGGTGACTTCAGCCATCGTGCGTTCCCCAGCTCGCCGGCCGCTCGTGTTCCGCCACGGCAGATCGCACTCCGCTGCGGAACCACAGCGGCTCCAGGACCGGCGGATCGGCGTAAACGCCGACCAGCGCATCGAGAGGATCGGGCATCGGCGACCTCTCGGCCTCATCCGTCGCCGCGTCGATCTCCCCCTGAATCCGCGCATCCACGGCGTCGATCTCGGCCTGAGCGAACCCTTCGCGCTCGAGCAGCACCGCGGCGTAGCGGGCGATCGGGTCGTTCCCCGTCTCCCACTTCTCGATTTCGCCCGGGGGCACGTAGGACTGGTTGTCGTGCTCGGCGTGACCCTTTCTCCGATAGGTGATGAGCTCTATTAGCGTCACCCCCTCGCCGCGTCGCGCGCGATCGACGGCACGCTTCGTCACCTCGTACGTTGCCAGGACATCGTTGCCGTCGGCCTGCTCGCCGGGAATGCCGTAGGCGAGCGCCTTGTCCCTGAGGTTGGTCACCGCCGTCTGGAACGAGAGCGGCGTGGAGTAGGCGTAGCCGTTGTTCTCGACGACGACGACGAGCGGACATCGCTGGACGGCGGCGAAGTTGATGCCCTCGTGAAACGCCCCGGTCGAAGTGGCGCCATCGCCCACGTAGACGAGGCCGACACGCTTTTCGCGGCGCAGCTTGAACGACAGGGTGACGCCGGCCATGACGGGGACCATGTCGCCTAGGTGGGAGATCTGGCCGACGAAGCCGCGGACGAGATCACCGTAATGAATGTTGAGCTCCCGTCCCCGTGTCGGTGAGTCTCCCTTGGCCATGTACTGCCGGAGAATCTCCAGCGGCTTCGCTCCCTGCACGAGCATCGAGCCGAGGTTCCGGATGAGCGGCGAGAGGATGTCGCCCCTGGTGCGATCGAGGGCATAGGCGCTTCCGACGGCGTCGGCCTCCTGGCCCAGCGACCGGAAAAGTCCGCCGATGACCTTCGTCTGTCGATACAGGTTGACCAGGCGCTCTTCGAGCGAGCGGGTCAGGCGCATGTAGTAATAGAGCTCCAGCTTTGCTCCGCGGTCGAGACCATTCCCGGCTGGCCCCGCGGAGGACTCGCCACGCTGCCGCTGACGCGTCCTTCCAGTTCTCGAGGCCATCAGTACGCTGCTGTCAGCGTGTGCCGCGGGTCCGCTATACGGTGCAGCTGGACGAAGAATCTCTTCACGTTTCGATCGAGCCGGCTCTCGCCCATCTGGTCGGTCTCCGCCTGGACGAAGACGTAGTGCCCGCCCTCCGGCCGCACGCGAAGCGTCACCGTGCCCAGCGATCCGGCGAAGGTGCGCTCACGTGCAGCGGCGCCGTCGGGGGTGAGGTCGAGCTTAGGGAAGAACGCATCCATCTCCGCCATCACGCGGTCCGGTGGCAGATGCGTCCGAAAGAAGTGTCGCATCAGGCTAGAATTCCGGGTTCCGTTCGGCGCGCACGTCCTGCGTCCACGTCACGGTCTCGAGTGGCGCGAGGGAATCTCGCCGAAACCGGACCGCGACGGCCCATTGTCCCGCGGTGAGGAAGTTCAGGTCGCCGAAGTAGCTGCCGAGGGGCGTGCCCGGAACGAGGTTGTCGTGGGTGTTCTTGCCATCCCTGCTCGTCGCGTAGACCTGTCCCCAGCCGTTCTCGATGGGCTGGCCGGATTCGCGGTCCTGGACCATGACGCGATACCGGATGCTCTCGCGGGCGTACGCAGGCACGGGCTCGAAGGAGATGCGGATCGCCATCGTCTCGCCGCCCCGGATATCGGACGAGCGCCCGCCCGATCCGGGGCCGCAGGCCGCGAGTATCACCGCCGCGATCGGAACAGCGATCCTCGCGACGGCGGAGATCACGCGTAGTACTCGAGACCGAGATGCGTGATCTGCTCTTCGCCCATCAGGTGGCGAAGGGTGTTCTTGAGCTTCGTCTGCTGGATGAACAGGTCGTGCTCCGGCTGGAGCCCGGGAGCCGCCATCGGGCTCTTGTAGTAGAAGGATAGCCATTCCTGAATCCCCTTCATGCCCGCACGGTGCGCGAAGTCCGAGAACAACGCGAGGTCGAGCACGATCGGCGCTGCGAGGATCGAATCGCGACATAGGAAGTTAACCTTGATCTGCATGGGGTATCCCATCCAGCCCACGATGTCGATGTTGTCCCACCCTTCCTTGTTGTCCCCGCGCGGCGGGTAATAGTTGATGCGAACGACGTGGGAGAAGTCCTTGTACAGGTCCGGATATACATCCGGCTGGAGGATGGTGTGGAGGACGCTGAGCTTCGACTCCTCCTTCGTCTTGAAGGAGGCGGGATCGTCCAGCACCTCACCATCGCGATTGCCGAGGATGTTTGTCGAGTACCAGCCCGCGAGTCCGAGCATGCGCGCCTTGAGCCCGGGCGCGATGACGGTCTTCATCCAGGTCTGGCCGGTCTTGAAGTCCTTGCCCGAGATCGGCAGGCCGCGTTCCTGCGCGAGCTGCACGAGGCACGGCATGTCGACGGTGAGGTTAGGTGCACCGTTGCAGAAGGGCACACCTTCCATGAGCGCGGCGTAGGCGTACAGCATCGATGGTGCGATCGCGTCGTCGTTGCGCTCCATCGCCTTCTCGAACTGCTCGATCGTCGCGTGCTGCGGGCCGGCCCTGATGAAGATCTCGGTCGAGGCGCACCATACCATCACCATGCGATCGAGCTTGTTGCGCGTCTTGAAGTCGCGGATGTCCTGGCGGAGCTGCTCGGCGAGGTCCCGCTTGGTCTTTCCCTTCTTGATGTTGGTGCCGTTGATGCGGGTGACGTACTTGTTGTCGAACACCGCGGGCATCGGTACGATCTTCTCGAGAAAGTCGGCTATTGGCGCGATGTCACGCTCCTCCAGAACGCCGGCATGCCGAGCCGCGACGAGTGCGTTGTCGGGAAAGGGGTCCCACGCGCCGAACACCAGGTCGTCGAGCGACGCCAGCGGCACGAAGTCGCGGATGAGAGGAGACCGGTTGTCGGTTCGCTTCCCGAGCCGGATCGTGGCCATCTGCGTGAGCGAACCGATCGGCTTCGATTGGCCACGGCGTACACTCTCGACGCCTGCGATGAATGTCGTGGCGACGGCTCCGAGCCCCGGCGTCAGCACACCGAGGCGGCCCGTCGCAGGGCGGATGTCCGGCGCGGAACTGGACGAACGCGAATTTTTCGGCACTACTTTCCTTTGAGGGCGGGTCGCGCCAGGAGACGAAAGATCCCCGGGCCCCGGGCTGGGGTATCCGCGGGCTGCGGCACTTCGACGCGAGGCGTTGTGGTTGCGCGATAGACGACCATGATCCGCTGAACCGCGGTGATCCACGCCGTCACCGTGAGGACAACGATCACGGCCACGAGGATGTATCCACCGAGCGCGAGCCCGAAGAATGCCTGCGGGGCGGTGAGGAGCACCACCCGCTCGGCACGCTGCATGATACCCACCTTGGCATCGATGCCGAGCGACTCGGCGCGGGCACGGGTATACGACACCAGGAAGGTGCCGATGATACCGAGCACGCAGATGGCCACCATGGCCGCGCTCGAGTGAAGGAGGCTGGTCGCGTAGAACACGGCAAGGCCGCCCATGACGGCGCCGTCGGCGATGCGATCCAGCGTGGAATCGTAGAAGGCCCCGAAGACGCTGCTCTGGCCTGTCCTCCGCGCGACGTTCCCATCGAGCACGTCAAAGAGCGCGGTGAGGCCGAGAAGCCAGCCGGCAGTACGAATGTGGCCAGTCGCGTAGATCACTCCGCCCGTCACGGCGAACAGCGTTCCGATCGTCGTGAGAAGATTCGGACTCACTCGACGCCGAACCATCCAGTCCGCAATGGGATCGATCGTCCGCAGGTAGCCGTTCTTCAGCCAGTCCGGCAATAGCTTCATGCAGTAGTATTACGGCGCGGGTGGGAATCTACGCGTTGAGAACTTTTGGGCAGCCCCAGCAAACACCACGGGCCGGAGGGTTGCTCCGGCCCGTAAAGTACCCGTGTAACATCGTTGTAGCAACGGGAGTCAGCGACCCCCGAAACCACTCGCGCTGGACGTCCGTCAGGGAAGCGTCCAGGAGTATCCGCTGGTGAGCGTCGCGGACCTCTCGAAGGTGCGCGAACCATCTGCCAGGGTCGCGCGCAGGGTCACCGGCGTTCCCTCGGCGACTCCACGCACGATCACCGTTTCGGCGGTGTTCGCGGCGACGGTCTTCACGAACATCGGATTACCACCCTGGACGACATAGACGCTGATCGCCTGGCTGTGGTTGTTGCGGACGTTGAGTGAAACTTCCGACTGCACAGCGGTGCCCGATCCTACTTCTACCTGCCGCGGACCACATGCGGCGGCGGTGGCGAACAACGCCAGTCCCATGAGTAAAGCGCGCATTACGAGCTCCTGTTCGAAAGTACGCAGCGATCAACCTTGCCCTGCCATGTGCAAGTCGTATGCTTGCGCCACGAGGCCTTACCGATAGAGGAACCAGGGGCGCGCAGCCCGCTCGAAGGCCACAACCGCGGGCAGGTCTCGATCGATCACGGTATCCGGGTCCTCGCCCGCGAGCAGCGCCTCGCGTGCCGCCGCGCTCCCGAACCGCAGGTCGAAGCTGAGCGGCGTAATCTGCAGCGAGTCCCGACTGGTCTGAACGAGCGCCCAGAGAATCGATGCGCCGAGCCGCCCGGTGTGCACGCGCTCACGGTCCTCGACGACAATGCGGATGCCCTGGATTTTCCGACCCCCGTACTTCCGATCGCCGGGATTAATGGGGGTGAACTCCTCCGCCACGAATCTCACGCCCGGAAGCCCGCGGCCGTTCAGCAGGTCGGCGACCGATCGAGCCGGAAGCCAGGGCGCTCCGAATCGCTGGAATGCATCGGCCGTCCCTCGCCCCACCGACACGTTGGTTCCCTCGAACGCGACAAGCGACGGATACAGCAGCGCGCTGGTGAGGGAAGGCATGTTTGGCGAGGGCTTCACCCAGGGGAGGCCGGTCTCGTCGAACCAGGTCGTGCGCCGCCACCCGGACATCGGAACAACCCGGAGACGGGCGTCGATACCCAACACATCGTTGTAGTAGCGTGCCATCTCCCCCATCGTCATCCCGTGGCGGAGTGGAAAGGGAAACAGCGCGTAGGCCCTGCCGGGCCGCGCGGGAGTCGGATCCTCCGGGTTCGCGATCGCCGAATCGAGCAGCGGGCCATCGCGACGAGCGCCGGTGATCGGATTCGGGCGGTCGAGCACGATCAGCTCGATCCCCGTTCGCTTCGCGGCCCTCAGGGAGTAGACCAGGTTTCCGACGTACGTCCACGTGCGCGTCCCGATGTCCTGGAGATCGAAGACGAGTGCATCGATGTCGCGCAGCGTGCTGTCCGGCGGCCCGATCGTCGCCGCGGCATACAGCGAGTGAATCACGAGCCCGGTGCGATCGTCCACACCGCCAGCGAGGTTCGGCCGGTCCTCGTCGCCGCGAATGCCGTGCTCCGGCGAGAAGAGCTTCAAGAGGGTCACGTTCGCGGCGACCGCCCGCGGATCGGATTGGAGCAGGTCGATGTCCGAGCGGCTGCGCTCGTCGATGCCCGTGTGGTTGGTGAGCAGCGCGATTCGCTTACCCCGGATGAGGTGTACGCTGTCGTCGAGCAGCACGGTGATTCCCGGCCGAACAGACTCCTGGCGCTGTCGTTCGGATGCGCGCGGGGCTTCCGCCGACCCACCCGCGGAGGTGCACCCCCCGACGACGAGCAGGAGGGATGTCAACGTCGATAGGCCGGTGCGAAGGAGTATCTGGCAGGGCATGCGATCGGGTCCGCGGGAGAGCGACTGGTGCGCAGGCGGTCGTTGTTTGCCATCCGCCCCGGTCGTAGCTTATCGCCGACGCCGCTGCTCCGCACCTCCCGAACGTCATCGCCGGTCGTCCCGACTGCTCGATCGATCACGCATCCACGAGGGCCCCCGTGAGGCACGGACCGACTTCCACGCTGCACCTGAGCCACCTCCAGGCCCCTCGCGTGGCGCGCCGGAACGGATTCGGCCACCGACGGGAAATGGTCATCCTCGTCGCACTCTGCGTGTCGTCGGCGTGTGTAGCACGGCGCCCGACACCCCCTCCGACACCGCCGCCAGCACCACAACCCGGAGCGATACCCGTGCGACTCGAGGTCCGCCTGGCCGACACCCTGAGAACCCTCCTGGAGCGCGCGGTGCGCGACAGCGCTTTCCCCGGGGCGATCGCCGTGGTGGGATCACGAACCGCGACCCTCGCTACCGTCGCAGCCGGCCACCTCGACTGGGGTGGTTCGGTGGTACCCGACGAGCGGACGCTGTGGGACCTGGCGTCGCTGACCAAGGTCATCGGCACCACGACTGCAACAATGCGCCTGGTCAGCGAAGGTCGGCTCGACCTCGATGCACCCGTTCAGCAGTACCTGCCCGGGTGGACCGGTCCGGGGAAGGAGCGGGTCACCATTCGCAATCTCCTCCTCCACACGGCAGGGCTGCGCGCACACCGCCCCCTGTACACCGAGACCGGCGACGCGGCATCCGCGAAGAGCCTCGTGTATTCCACACCCCTCGACACGATCCCCGGTGCACGCACGCTCTACAGCGACCTGGGAATCATCCTCATGGGCGACGTGATCGAGACCCTCACAGGCGAGACGCTCGACGGGTATCTCGAGCGCACGGTGTTCGGGCCGCTGGGAATGCGGGAGACGATGTTCCGGCCAGCGCCGGAGCTCTGGCCCCGCGTCGCTCCAACCGAAATCGATCCATGGCGAGGGCGACACGTAAGGGGGGAGGTACATGACGAGAACGCGTTCAGGCTCGGCGGAGTGGCACCGCACGCCGGGTTGTTCAGCACGGCCAACGATCTTGCCCGCTTCGCCCGGATGTACCTCAATGGCGGCACACTCGACGGGGCACGCGTGCTGGACTCCGCGACCATCGACCTCTTCACGAAAGCGGCATCTCCTACCTTCTCGACGCGCGCGCTTGGGTGGGATACTCCCGACGGTCGGAATTCCGCAGGCACACTCATGAGCGGCCGTGCCTTCGGGCATACGGGCTTCACCGGCACTTCGATCTGGATTGACCCGGAGGCCGATGTGTTCGTCCTGCTGCTGACCAACCGGGTCAACCCGACACGGGCGAACTCGCGGATTATCGCGGTTCGTCGAGCGGTAGCGGATGCCGCGATCTCCGTGGTTCGCGCATCTTCCTCGAGCTCATCCTCGAACCGATGACCTTCACCGCGATCGACTGGGCGATCGTCGTCGCCTACTTCCTGATCACCGCCGGCGTCGGCTTCTACTTCACGCGGCGCGGCGGCGCGAACATCGACGAGTACTTCATCTCGGGCCGCAACGTGCCGTGGTGGCTCGCCGGCGTCTCCATGGTCGCCACCACGTTCGCGGCCGATACCCCTCTCGCCGTGACCGGAATCGTCGCGACGAAGGGAGTCGCGGGCAACTGGGTGTGGTGGAGCTTCGTGATGAGCGGAATCCTCACCGTCTTCTTCTTCGCGCGCCTCTGGCGGCGCGCGGGAGTCCTGACGGACGTCGAGTTCGCCGAGCTCCGCTATGGCGGCAAGCCGGCCGCGACCCTGCGCGGCTTTCGGGCGCTCTATCTCGCGCTCCCCATCAACCTGATCATCCTCGGCTGGGTCACGCGAGCCATGATCAAGATCCTCACGATATCGCTCGGGGTGTCGGTGTACCAGGCGATCGCCATCTGCTTCATCGTGACCGTGGCGTACTCGGTCGCGGCCGGACTCTGGGCGGTGTTGTGGACCGACTTCATCCAGTTCGGGATCATGATGACGGCGGTGATCATCCTGGCCGTCTACTCCGTGGACGCGGTCGGTGGCATTGCCGCGCTGAGGGAGGGAGTGATACGGCACTTCGGATCAGACGCGGCGCTCTCGGTGCTGCCTGTCACGATCGGCGCCGACGGCATCATGGCATACGCCTGGATGCCCCTGTCGACGCTAGCGATCTTCCTGTCTGTGCAATGGTGGGCGGCCTGGTATCCTGGCGCCGAGCCGGGCGGGGGCGGGTACGTCGCCCAGCGGATCTTCTCCGCTCGCACCGAGCGCGATGGCATGCTCGCGACGCTCTTCTTCCAGATCGCGCATTACGCGCTGCGCCCGTGGCCGTGGATCGTCACCGGCCTTGCCACCCTCATTCTGTATCCGAACCTGGTAGACCGCGAAGCCGGCTACGTGCATGCATTCATCGATCTGCTGCCGACGCCGTGGCGGGGACTGATGCTGGCCGGATTCGCCGCGGCGTACATGTCGACCGTGGCGACGCAACTCAACTGGGGCGCGTCGTACCTCGTCAACGATGCCTACAAGCGCTTCGTCAAGCGTGACGGCAGCGACAAGCATTACGTGCTGGTTTCGCGCATTGCGACCGTTGCGCTGTTCCTTCTCTCGATCGGCGTGACGTCCCAGCTCGAGTCGATCGAGCGCGCATGGCGGTTCCTCATCGCGATCGGCGCCGGTACTGGGCTCGTGCTGATCCTTCGCTGGTACTGGTGGCGGATCAACGCCTGGTCCGAGATCAGCGCGATGATCGCATCCTTCGTAGTGTCGATCGGCGGCTTTCTCACCATCCCGCAACGCTTTCCCGCCGGTGATCCGAGGGCGGACACCTGGATTCTGTTGATCACGGTCGTGGTGAGCACCGTCGTCTGGGTGACTGTGACCCTTCTCACACAGCCCGAAACGAACGCCGTGCTCGATCGCTTCTATCGACGCGTGCGCCCGGGCGGCCCCGGGTGGGCAGCGGTATCGACCCGCAACGGCTTCGGTCGCGAGGAGATCGCCGGCGGGTCGCTCGCCTTTACCAACTGGCTCGCGGGCGTGGTTGCGGTGTATACCACCCTGTTCGGGTTGGGAAAGCTGGTTTTCGGGGAAATCGGCCTGGGACTCGGGCTGCTCGCCGTGGCGGCTGTGGCATTCGCGTGGATCGCGCGGGCCCTGGCGGCGGAGCGGCCCGTAATGGGAGATGGCAGCGAAGGCACGGAGCCCGGCGTGGCGCCTGCTCCTTGAAGAGTGGCAGCGCTCACTGTAAATTATGCCCCACGACGCACTTCGGAGGCGTCGCCTACATGTCTGGAGGTTCGCAATGAGCACAACTCAGCAGCCGCAGCTAGCGCTCACCGTGACGTCCGTCGCGGCAGCAGAAGTTCGGCGCTTCATTGAAGCGGAGGGCGTCACGCCTGAGCGTGGCGGACTGCGCGTAAGCGTTCAGCCCGGTGGATGCAGTGGTTTCAAGTACGGTCTTCTGATCGAGGACGCGTCGGCCGAGGATGATCTCGTCATCGACAACGACGGATTCCGCGTCTTCGTGGACCCGTTCTCCGCGCAGTACCTGAGCGGAACGGTCATCGATTACGTGACGTCGATGCAGGGGTCCGGCTTCACCTTCAAGAATCCCACCGCGACCGGCGGCTGCGGCTGCGGCAGCTCGTTTTCGGCATAGCCGGTCGGTGACCTGGCGGCGGGAGCTTCCCGATCGCCTGCTTCATCGCACGAGGCCCGCGACCCGCCCGGATCGCGGGCCTTTGCATGCCCGGATGATTCTCAGGCGCGACGGGCGCCACGCGTATCGTCCAATCGACGTGCATGATCGATGAGAACATCATCGAGAGTGCAAGATCCATCAATCGGCACGGGCACCAACTCGTGATGTTCCCTACCCCGACCTGATTCCATGCGATCAGCGTTCACGGTCCTCGATCTCGCCGTTCTCGTGCTGTACCTGGCCGGCACGACCTGGCTGGGCATCTGGCTCGGCAGGGGCCAGAAAACGGCACGCGCATATTTCGTCGTCGGGGATGCCGTGCCGTGGTGGGCGATCCTGTTCTCGGTCGTCGCCACCGAGACGAGCGCGATAACCTTCATAAGCATTCCTGGACTCGCCTACGCAGCCGACCTCTCGTTCCTCCAGGTTGCCCTTGGCTATCTCGTCGGACGCCTCGTGATCTCATACACCCTGCTCCCGCGATACTACCAGGGCGAGCTGGTGACGGCGTACGCGCTGCTCGAGCGGAGATTCGGGATCGCGACGCGCCGGTTTGCATCCATCACCTTCATGGTGACGAGGCTGTTCGGCGATTCGGTCCGGCTTTTTGCGACCGCGATCCCGATCGCACTGATAATCGGTCCCATAGTCGCGCAGCAGTACGTGACCCCCCTTTCCGTGCTGCTCATCGGTGTCCTCACGGTCATCTACACCTATCATGGCGGGATGCGCGCCGTGATATGGACGGATGTCGTGCAGACCGGCGTCTACCTGATGGGGGGTTTCGCGGCCATCTATCTGCTTGGCCAGGGAGTCGATGGCGGCTGGGGAGCGATCATCGACCGCGCGAGCGCGGCCGGAAAACTTCGATTGATCGATACGTACACCGGCTTCGACCGTGCGCACACCCTGTGGGCGGGCCTGCTCGGCGGGGCATTCCTGTCCATGGCGTCCCACGGCGCGGACCAGATCATCGTGCAGCGCCTGCTGGCCGCAACGCGCCTCGCGGACGCACGGCGGGCGCTCGTCGGCAGCGGCATCGTGGTGATCGCACAGTTCGCCCTCTTCCTGTTCATAGGAATCGGGCTCTACGTGTTCTACGACGCACGCGCCTTTGCGACACCGGATGCGATTTTCCCGACCTTCATCGTCGAAGTGATGCCGCCCGGGCTGACGGGCCTGGTCATCGCGGCGATTCTCGCGGCCGCGATGAGCACCGTGTCGGGCTCGCTCAATTCGCTGTCTGCGGCCACGACGCACGACATCTACCTTCCCCTCACCGGCCGCAAACCCGACGAGCCGAGCGCCTTCCGCGCCGCCAGGATCTTCACGCTCGTCTGGGCCGTGGCGCTCATCGGCGTCGCCCTCATGTATCGCGCCCAGGGAACGCCGGTCGTCGTGATCGCCCTCTCGATCGCATCCTTCACCTACGGCGGCCTGCTCGGCGGATTCTTCCTTGGAATGCTCTGGCGCCGCGCCATCCAGCGCGACGCGATCCTCGGCATGGCCGTAGGCATACTCACCATGACCATAATCGTGTTCGCGAGACCGCTTTCCGCTGCATACCCGGCGCTCGCCGATTCACTCGCCGGAGTTGGGCGGATCGCCTGGCCGTGGTACGTGCTGATCGGAACGAGCATCACCCTCACGGTCGGGGTGCTGTCATCGTTCACGCACGCCGAGCCGGCGCGCGAGGTTGCTCCGTGAGCGTGATGATTGCCGGTGTCGATGGCGGGGGCTCGAAGACGCTCGTGATGCTCGCCGATGAGCGAGGAACGGAGATCATCTCCGTCGAAGGGCCGCCGAGCGCGGTCCGTCCCGGCGAGGCCGACCGATCCGCCACCGCGATAGCCGCGACCGTGCGAGACGCGCTGGCAGGGGCAGGCATGGCCGAAATGACCGTAAAGGTTCTCTGCGTCGGTGTCGCGGGCGTCGGCCGCGAAGCGGAGCGGCAGGCGCTCTGGCAACGGCTGGCGGGTCTCGCAGTCGCCGACGAAGTCGTCGTGCAAACCGATGCGGCGATTGCCCTGGACGACGCATTCCCGGACGGACCGGGCATTCTGCTCATCGCCGGCACTGGGTCCATTGCCCACGGACGTGGCCCGACGGGGACGCTCGCACGCTGCGGTGGGTGGGGTCCCGCGTTCGGCGACGAGGGGAGCGGAAGCTGGATCGGGCGCCGGGCGCTGAGCATCGTGACTGCGGCGGGCGACGGACGTGAGCCGGAGACGACGCTCACCGGCGCCGTGCTCACTGCCGCAGAGGTCGACCAGATCGAGGACCTGATCCC
>JBGTMW010000155.1:0-12205 GCA_041743365.1 Gemmatimonadaceae bacterium | reverse complement strand
GGCGCCGACGGCGGCTCTCCGGAGCCGGTGACGAACCGGCGGGCCGTCCCTGCCTGGTCACCAGACGGGCGAACCCTCGTTCTGGTGGAGGCGCCTGTCGAGGGGGGCGGAGGCTACAATGGCGATCCGGACCGCGTGGGCGACCGCGACGTCGGCGACCTCTGGCCAACCGCAGGACGCATGTGGATGTCGCCGGCCGCGCCCGGGGTCGCGGACTCGCTCATCGTCGAGCTCCCGCTGCGCGTCAAGATCGATCGCGCGGCGCTCAACGCGGAAGCCTACGATCGCGTTCACGAGCGCGTCGACCGTATCTACTTCTCCACCCCTCGCGCTGAATCGCGTCGGAACGAGTGGCGCGCTCTCGGTGCACGCATCCGCCCGCGGGCCATCGCGGCTCGCGATGATGCGGAGCTCGACGACGCAATCTGGGAGCTCCTCCGGGAGCGCCCCGCATATGGTTCGGAGGCGTCGGGCCGCGCAGCGGTGTCGAGTGCGCACCCGGTCGCGACCGCAGCCGGCGTCGAGGTGCTGGCACGTGGAGGCAACGTCGTCGATGCAGCGGTAGCGGTGTCCTTCGCGCTCGGTGTCGTCGAGCCGGATGCGAGCGGAATCGGCGGCTACGGGCAGATGCTCATTCACCTCGAGGGCATGGCCGAGCCGACGCTGCTGGAGTTCATGACGGCCGTTCCGGAGCTGGCGTCCATCACCAACAGGGATTTCCCCGCGGGTGGGCGTTTTCCCGATGACGGCCCCGTGCTCGCCAACGTTCCCGGCGCTGTCGCCGCAATGCATCTCGCGTGGACGAAGTACGGGAGCGGACGCCTTGGCTGGGCCGACCTGCTCGAGCCGGCGATCCGCGCGGCCGACCGGGGCTACGAAGTCAGTGACGGACTCGCGACGACGCTGTCGGTCGAGCGCGAGGGCTTTCTCCGCTACGAGGGCAGCCGGAAGCTTTTCTTCCGCGACGGAGTGCCACTCTCCACCGGCGACACGGTACGCAACCCCGATCTCGCCGCGACGCTTCGGGAAATCGCGGCTGGCGGCGCCAACGCGTTCTATCGCGGCTCGATCGCGCGACGCATGGTGGATGACCTGTCCACGCACGGCAACGCCATCAGGCTCGCGGACCTGGATCGGTACGAAGCCCGGGAGCGAGCCCCTGTCTTCGGGACGTTCCGGGGAAATACGGTATACGCGAGCGCGCCTCCCGTCGCCGGTGGCACCACGCTGATCGCCCAGCTCAACACCCTGGAGCAGTTCGGTTCGCCGAAGCCGTACACGGAGGATGCCGCATCGCTTCACGCAGTCATCGAGGCGTGGAAGCTCGCACCACGCGGCGGGCGGATTGCCGATCCGGCACTATGGCCCGTGAACCTGGATGCGGCGATCGGCAAGGAGTCCGCGCGCGCGCGGTGGCGGTGCTTCGATCCCGGCCGCGCGTCGCGGCCCGAGGCTCTGCAGGGGGGAAGCTGCGATCCCACCACTCCCGGCGCCGATGCAGCGCGCTTCTCTGGCGGCGCTCGCTTTCCAACCGGCGATGAGAGGCCGGATTCGCGATCCCGGCCGCATGTCGCCGCGTGGTCTCCGAAGTGCGAGACATCGGCGCCGGAGGTCGCGAATCGACTCTGCCGCTCGACCGGCACGACGGCGTTTGCGGTTGCCGATTCCGACGGAAACATGGTTTCGACCACCCAGACACTTGGTACGTGGGGTGGCGGCTTCTACGTTTCTCCCGGGCTCGGCTTCCTGTACAACGACAAGGTGACGTCGTACGGGAGCGATCCCGATGTCCCCGGTGCACGAGTGGCCGGAGCGCGCCACGGAAGCACGATCACGCCGACGCTGGCGTTCCACGGTACCGGTGCGGCGAAGGAGCCGTGGTTCGCGATCGGAGCGGCGGGCAATGCATGGATCACGTCTGCCGTCTATCAGACATTCGTGGGGATCGCCGATGGCGGGCTCGGGCCGCAGGCCGCACTCGAGCTTCCGCGATTCCAGACCGGGAGGCGCGCGGCCGATGCAGTGACGATTCAGATGGAGCAGGGCGTGGCGCCGGAGGTAATTCGACAGCTCGAAGCGATGGGTCACCGCTTTGAGTTCATCTCTCTCCCAGGTGAGGTTCGGCAAGGCTATGGTGCAGCAGTGGTGATCCGGAACGGAAGTGTTACGGCGGGTGCCGATCCCCGGCGCGCCGGGGCAGCTGGCGCGGTGCAGCGCTGAGTGCCGAAGGAAAAGAATCCCCTCTTCGAGCTGCGCCGGTCGTCGATCCAGGGACGTGGAGCATTCGCGCTGCGACGCATTCGAAAGGGAACGCGGATAATCGAGTACATCGGCGAGATAATAACCGATGATGAGGCGGACCGCCGTTACGACGACGAGAAGATGGCGCGGCACCACACGTTCCTCTTCGCCGTCGACACCAATCACGTCATCGACGGAGCACGCCGCGGCAACGAGTCAAGGTTCATCAACCATTCCTGCGAGCCCAATTGCGAAGCGGTGATCGAGGACAACCGGGTCTTCATCGACGCGCTGCGAACGATCCACCCGGGCGAAGAGCTTCTTTACGACTACCAGTACGAGCGCGACGGCGACCCGGATGATTCGTGGGACACGTTGTACGCCTGTCATTGCGGAACTCCCACGTGTCGCGGCACGATCCTCAAGCCGGAAGTGAAGAAGCGGGCCCGCGTCAAGCGACGCCCGTCGGGTGGCTCGGCTCGGAAGAAACGGAACAGGTCGCCGCTGCCGCCGCGGAAACCGATCTCCAGGGTCGTGAGGCGAAAACGCTGAGCAGCCCTGGGGAAACATTGGTCGGCGTGAACGCGTAGTGACGATAAACCCGGAGGCCCTTGAAATGCTCTTCCTGATCAGCGTTCTCATCGCGTTAACCGCCGGCTTCGTCGGCTATGCCCAGACTCGCCGCTTCGTGGCGTCGCGCCTGCGCTTCGTCGATGCGGCGCAAAACCGATTGATGCCGATCCTGGCAGGAATAGGCGCGACCGTGGTCGCGCTGCCCGTCGTGTTTCTGCTTCCCATCGTTGGGGCGGGCACGGCGGTCGCCCTCGGATTGGGCGTCGGCTCCGGCGCCGCCGTCGGCGCAAAGGACGTCAGGCTCGCGAGGTACAAGCTGGAGTAGGGCGCGTACCGGCTACGTCCACTCGGTGAGCTTGCGCCCCTCCTTGTCCTTGAAGGCGCCTACGATCAGGAAGATCAGGTCGATCGTCATCCAGATCCCGAGCCCGCCGAGGGTGAAGAGCTGGAGAAAACCCGTCCCGATCTTTCCCGTGTAGAAGCGATGCGCGCCGAAAACGCCGAAGAGAATGCAGAGCAGCACTGCGGGCGCCAGTTTGCGCTCGCTGGTCGTCGTGAGCTGCATTGAGGTCTGTCGCACCCCGCAATAGGGACAGATTTCGGCTTGCGCATCGATCGTCGTACCGCATGCCGCGCACAGACGTGACGGTCGAGAAGGCCCGACAATGGCCACGGATGATTCCTCGGTGGGTGGGCGTCAGGTTCGCCGCACTCCGGCGGCACGATGTCGGCCGGCAATCAGGCCGGTCCGCGTGCAACCTATGGAATGCGCAACGCGACCGCCATGGCGCCGTCGGTGTTGGCGGCCAGCTGTGTCTGGACATAAATTGACAGCGCGCGGGGCGACGTCGGCCTGCGCACCCTTCCTCCCCCGTCGCCCCCCCCGCTCCTGAACATGCGCCTGACCGCTACCGCCCCGGCGCTCCGTGGCTGATCCGCAGGAGCTGATCGAACTCGGGCTGCGCCACGAGAAGAACGGTGAGCTGGATGCCGCGCTCGAGCACTACGTGCGCGCGGAAAAGGAGGCGCGCGATCCCCTCGCCACGTCCGAGGCGATCAGGCGTCAGTCAGTGGTGTACCGTCGCCGCTCGGACTGGGAGGCGTCGATCCGCCTGGCCCGGAAAGCGGGCGAGGTCGCTTCGTCGGCCGGCCTCGTCGACCAGTTCGCCCAGACTCTCAACACGGAAGCCGCTACGCTCCTCATGCGCGGGGACCACGCCAACGCGAGAACGCTCTTCGACAAGGTCGCTCAGGGGAAGAGTTCCGACCCCCGCGTGCGCGCGATAGCCATGCAGAACCTGGGGACCATTGCGGCACAGCTGGGAGAATGGGACCGCTCGCGCGAATGCTTTCGCGAAAGCGTACAATGCTTCCAGCGAGCGGAGGATGCCTGGGGGGAAGCGGTTGCCCTCAACAACTACGGCCGCGCCGCGTTCGATCACGGCAACCTGATCATGGCCGAGGAGCTGCTGGAGCAGGCGGTCGCCGCCGCGCATCGCGTCGAGGACCGCGATTCCGCCGCGCTCGCAATGCTCAACCAGGCAGAGGCGCTGGCCGGACTGAAGCAACTCCCCCGCGCGACGGCGCTGGCGAACTCCGCCCTCGAGTTCTACGCGTCAACGCACAACTCCTTCCGCCACTCCGAGGCGCTGCGCATACTCGGTGACATCGACCTCAAGCGAGGCGACGTCACAAGCGCGCGCCAGCGTTACACCGAGGCGCTCGCACTTGCCAGCGCCGCCGACGCTCCTGTCGAGATGGAGCTCGTTCGCAGCAGGCTCGCGACACTCGACGGGCAATCCTGATCCGCGCCCGACGCTCACCCACTCCTGGTCCACGATGAACATTGCCAACGTCAGGCTGCCTCGGCTCGGTGCCGTCCTGCTGCTCCTCACGGCGTCGTGCGCGCCCGATACGAACGGTGACGCGACCACTTCCGAAGGCTCCACCGAGATGACCCAGCGACTCGCGAAGTACACGCCCGTGCGCCTGACAGCCGACCTCTCGACGCTCACCGCGAAGGAGCGCGAGATGATACCCCTCCTCATCGACGCTGCCCGCGAGATGGACGCGATCTTCTGGATCGAGGCGTACGGCGCGCGGGATTCCCTGTTCAACGAGCTTCACGACGCCGATGCGCGCCGCTTCGTCGAGATCAACTACGGACCGTGGGACCGCCTTGACGGCAACTCACCGTTCATGGAAGGCGCAGGTCCGAAGCCCAAAGGGGCGAACTTCTACCCCGCGGACATGGACACGACGGAGTTCGCGGCAGCCGCAAGGGGGCCAGGTGGCGAGCTGCTTCGAAGCCAGTATACCCTCGTTCGACGGGACTCTGACGGGCAGCTGATCGCGGTGCCGTATCGTGACGCCTTCGCGAAGCCCGTTGGCGTGGCCGCCGGGAAGCTTCGTGCAGCCGCGAGGCTGGCGGAGGACGCGGGCCTGCGAAACTACCTGGAGCTGCGCTCCGAAGCGCTCATCACCGATGAGTACCAGGCCAGCGACCTCGCGTGGATGGACATGAAGAACAACAGGATCGACGTCGTCATCGGCCCGATCGAGACGTACGAGGACCAGCTGTACGGCAACAAGGCGGCACACGAGGCCTTCGTCCTGATCAAGGATCGCGAGTGGAGCCGGCGGCTCGCCCGCTATGCGACGATGCTCCCGGCACTTCAGCGGGGTCTTCCGGTAGAGGCGCGGTACAGGGCCGAGCGTCCCGGTACCGACTCAGACCTGAACGCCTACGACGCCGTCTACTACGCTGGCGACGCCAACGCCGGCTCGAAGACGATCGCGATCAACCTCCCGAACGACGAGGAGGTGCAGCTCCGGAAGGGAACGCGGCGGCTGCAGCTGAAAAACGCGATGCGCGCGAAGTTCGACAAGATCCTCGTCCCCATCGCAGGAGTGCTGATCGCCGAGGACCAGCGGAAGCACATCACATTCGACGCGTTCTTCGGCAACGTCATGTTCCATGAAGTCGCCCACGGTCTCGGGATCAAGAACACGCTGACGGGGAAAGGAACCGTACGCGATGCGCTCAAGGAGCAGGCGTCGAGCCTCGAGGAAGGGAAGGCGGATGTCCTCGGGTTCTACATGGTCACCAGGCTCCACGAGCAGGGTGAGCTCGGCGACGCAGACCTGATGGACAACTACGTCACCTTCCTCGCCGGGATCTTCAGGTCGGTGCGCTTCGGAGCGTCGAGCGCTCACGGCCGCGCGAACATGGCGGCCTTCAACTTCTTCCAGGACCGCGGTGCCTTCACGCGCGACGAGGCCAGCGGCACCTACCGCGTGGACTTCGACAGGATGACCGCCGCCATGAATGCCCTCTCGGAGCAGATCCTCCGCTTCCAGGGCGATGGCGACTACGCCGGTGTCACGGCGTTCAACAGGGACATGGGAATCATCCGCCCGGCTTTGCAGGCCGACATCGACCGGCTGCGCGAAGCCGCAATTCCGGTTGACATCATATTCGAGCAGGGAATGAGCGTCCTGCGGTAGGACGCGGTCGGCGGGGTTCCGTCGAGGGCTGGGCGGCGGTCTGGTTCTACGCTGTTATCGCGGCGCTTCTACCGCCCAGCGGTCCGCAGGATTTCGACGACCACCGACCTGACGCCGTCGATCATGAACTGCACTCCGACGACCATTACGAGCAGGCCCATGATCCGGGTCATCACGTTGAGTCCGGTCTGCCCAAAGCGACGCAGGAGCACCGGAGCCAGGGCCAGCGCGGCCCACGAGATCCCCATGACCACGATGATAGCGACGTAGATACTGGCCAGGCGCAGCGGGGACTCGCCCGCCTGGGCGTTGAGCGTTACCACAGTCGTTATTGCCCCCGGCCCGGCCAGGGTCGGAAGGCCCAGAGGGATGATCCCTATGTCGTCCTTTCCCTGGCCGACGACCTCGACTTCCTCCTCGACGGTGGTCTTCACGCGCGAGCGGCGCGCCTGAAGCATGTCCGTGCCGATTCCAAGGAAGATCAGCCCGCCCGCTATCCGGAACGCGGGTGTCGTGATGCCGTACACCCTCATGATCCAGCTTCCAAGCGCCGTGAAGGCGATGAGCACGAGAACGGCCGTCACGATGGCGCGCTGGAGGGTGTGCCGACGCCTCGCGGCATCGTAGTCCGCGGTCATTGCCAGATAGATCGGTACGGCGCTCAGCGGATTCACGATCGCCAGAAGCGAGGTTGTCACCAGCAGGGCGAATGCGATCGTGTCGGTGTCGAGCATGCGGGGGAAGGTAAACGCGCCCTGCGATCGACGCGTCCCCCCCACGAGCGAGAGGCGTGGCTGCCTGATTGGGCAGCTCACGCCTCACTCATGCATTCTCCCGGCGTTGCCGCCCTTACGGCGCGGGAACGGGGGGTGGGATCACCACCACCGTCTCCGGTTGTCCGCCCCTGATCTCCAGCGCAAAGGTCTGCGCCAGCGACGGGAGATCGACCGGCGTCTGTCCCGCGACTTCCTTGAGCTCGTCGACGCGTGCCAGGCTGACGGCGGCTTTGGTGTAGTTGCTGTCCGACTCCAGCGCAGCGCGATATGCCCCTGCCGCCGCCGTGAAGTGTCCAGTCCGCTCGAGGGCCATTCCGAGGTTGTTCTGAAAGACGGCGACCTCCGGGCGCAGCTCGATGGCCCTCGCGAGGGGTCCCAGCGCCTCGCCGTACCGGCCCGAGTTGATCAGGACGAGCGCCATGTTGTTCATCGACCACGCGTCCTTCTCATCGAGGACGACCGCCTTCCGGTAGGCCTCGAGCGCTGGCTCGACATCCCTCAACTCACCCCGAACCCGGCCCAGAAGCCTCCAGCTTTCGGCGTACGTCGAGTCGATTGCGAGTCCCCTTTCAATGTGCACCAGCGCATCTTCCGGCCGCTCCATCTCGAGGAGCACTCGGGTGAGATTCAGCTCGCTCTTGAGGTGCCGCGGCTCGAGCTCGAGGGCTGCCGTAAAGGCACCCTCCGCCCTCTCCCGCTCACCCGCCTTCCAGGCGGAGAGACCGAGCATGTAGTGGTTCCAGGGGTTCTCCGGCTTGCGGGCGGTGACCACCTCGAACATCGCCACAGCCTCCGGGTAGCGTCGTGCGGAGAAAACGGACTCTGCCATTGCGTAGGTAACGTCGTCGGGAACGACGAACCCGGGCACCTCGGTGCTGACGATTTCAGCCGGGATAGCGGCGACGTACTCGGTCGCCGGAATCACCTGGATGACGCCTTCGCTGCCCTCGTCGGTCCCGCCGCAGGCCGCGGGGCCGATGAGAACCATGGTCGCGAGGCCGGCGACGGCGCCGAGCCGGATGAAGTCGAGCGAAGGGGTGGGAAGGGCGGTAGAGCGGGTCATGTCGAGCCTCCTGGGGTGCGGCGCTCGGGGCGCCTGGGGTAGCGGGTCCTTCGTGGTCGCAGGCAGGAAAAGCAAGCGAGGGCCCATCTACCGTCCGGGTTTAGGCTCGATAACTATAAACGCATCGAATATGGGGTTACGGAGTTCACATAATGTGGACTCTCAGGCTTGTACCGCCCGGATGTGTGCGGCTGGACACGACCTGGACAGGGGTCTCGTGTCCAGTCGGACACCCATCGCCTCGGCCCAACCATGGGCGCGATGGCGACAGTGGTGATGTGGACTCTCCCGACGTTATCCACAACGGTGGTGGCGGGATCATGGCGCCCAGTGGAGGGCCCTAATCCGGAGCTTTCTGCTCCCGGGCGAGTCCGTGACGGCGCATGATCTTCAGCAGGCTCGAGTGGTCGGCAAGCCCGAGCTCGCTTGCCGTCCGGGTGATGTGCCAGTCGTTTCGCTGAAGCGCGGCAACGATGATCTGACGCTCGGACTCGGCCTTGAGCTCGAGAAACGTCCGAGCCTCGCCCGGCCCGGCCGAGGCCGCCGGACCCGCGGCCTCGACTATCTCCTGCGGTACGTGCTCGATTCCGATCGAGTCACCGTCGCCGGCGATGATCATTCGCTCGATGATGTTCCGGAGCTCGCGCACATTGTTCTGCGACCAATCGTATGCCATTAGGGCATGCATTGCCCTAGAATCGATCGTCTTGCGGCGCGTCCCGAAACGGGCGCAGGTGGCCGTCAGGATGTGCTCGACGAGCGCCGGAAGATCAGAGAGTCGGTTGCGAAGGGGCGGCACCCGGAGGACATGAACGTTCAACCGGAAGTACAGATCGCGCCGGAATCGGCCGGCGGCCACCTCGGCATCCAGGTCTCGGTTCGTGGCTGCGACCACCCGCGCATGAACTGCGATCGGGCGGCTCGCCCCGACCCTCGTGACCTGTCGCTCTTCCAGCACGCGGAGGAGCTTGGCCTGGGCCGGCATTGGCAACTCACCGATCTCATCCAGAAAAAGCGTTCCGCGGCCCGCCGACTCGAAGGCGCCCTTTCGCAGGGTCGCCGCTCCGGTGAACGCTCCCCTCTCATGCCCGAAGAGCTCGCTTTCGACCAGGTTCTCCGGGAGCGCCGCGCTGTTGATGGCAAGGAAGGGCTCCTTCGCGGCGGCGCTCAACCGGTGAACATCCCGGGCCACCACTTCCTTCCCCGATCCACTCTCTCCCACGATCAGGACCGGGCTCGGGATCGGTGCGACGCGGGCGATCTCCTCCTTCAGCCGGAGCATCGCGGGACTCTCGCCGAGCAGCGGGCTGTCGGCCGCCATGTACTTCCGGAGGCTCGCGATCTCGGCCGTCAGACGCCTCCGCTCGAGCGCTGTCTCGACCTCGTGAACGACCCGCTCCATCGGTTCCGCCTTGTCGATGAACCCGTACGCGCCGAGTCGGACGGCCTGAATGCAGCGGTCGTAGCTGCCGGTCCCGGTGTAGACGATGACGGGCGTCTCCAGCCCTCGCTGGCGCATGGTGCGCAACACCTCGAAGCCATCCGTGCCGGGCATCTCGAGGTCGAGAATGACGCAGTCCACCGGCTCCCGGCCGAGCGTCTCGAGCCCGGCGGCCCCCCCGATCGCCGTGAGCGTCTCGTAGCCGCCGACGCGACGGAGGTCGTAGGCGTACTGCTCCGCCATCACCGGCAGGTCGTCAACAACGAGAACGATCGTCATCAGGCTCCAGCGCAGGAAGGTCGATCGAGGGGATGGTCAACTTGCGGCGACCGGCGAGCGCGGCTGAGCCGGTCGCGCCACCGGGAGGTCTACGGTAATCCGGGTCCCCCGCCCGGGTTCGGTCTCCACTCTCAGGACCCCGCCAAGGTCTGCCACGAGCCGGCGGACAACGGACAGCCCCAGCCCGGTGCCGTTCGGCTTCGTGGTGTGGAAGTCGTCGAAAGCGCGGGCGAGCTCCCGATCCGACATGCCACGGCCGGTGTCGGAGACGGAGATCCGGACCATTGCCTGCCCCCGTGCATCCGCGATCGGCTCGGTGCCAACTGTGACCTCTCCGGGCTTTCCCACGAGGCTGTCGACGGCATTCGAGACGAGGTTCTCGAGAATCCTGCGCAATACCACCGCGTCGGCCTGCGGCGCGCCGATCTCACTCGTCGGGCGAGCGCGTACTGTCGCGTTCCCACGACCGGCAGTCTGGGCCACGACCTCGGCAACGACCGCGTTGGCGTCGCAGGGCTGTGTCCCGAGCGCGGGGGACAACCGCGCATAGTTCAGGGCGAGCGTCTCGAGATAGCCGATGCTCGACTCGAGTGTTCCCTGGCGAGCGGCGAAGACGGCCGGGAGCTCCGACGGCTCATCGCGCCCAACCTGGATCAGGTGACGGATGACGTTCCTGATCGGAGCAAGGCCGTTCTTTATGTCGTGATTCACCTGCCGCGCAATGTCGCCTACCGCAGCGCGCCGCTCTGCCTCGCGCATCAATGCGGTGCTCCCGCGCAGGCGCTCGACCATGGCGGCCATGCGCCGGGAAAGAGTCCCGATCTCATCGCTCCGGCCGGTGGCGAAGCCAACGTCGAGATGGTCGAGGTCTACACGCGTAGTCGCTTGCGCGAGCTCCTCGATGGGCCGACTCAGGCGGCGCGCCAGCCAGGTCGAAACGAGCACTGCGCCCAGGGTCGCGAGTACGAGCGCCGCAAGAATCCAGCGGTCGATTCCGCGGCGCACTGCATCCGCTTCCGAGAGCGAATGCGTGATCGTCATCTCGGCGTCACCTCTAACCGGATCGGCCGTGGACGCATCGACGAATGGGATTTCGGTCCGACGCACCACTCCGCCCGGGCTCGAGCCGGCTTCTTCCTGTCCCGGCAATCCGCCTGCGCGAAGGGTGTCACGCGGGGTCTCGAGGACGATCGTCATTCCGTCATCGCGGGCGAGACGATCGAGGAAGCCCTGGTCCACCGCGCGGCCACCGATGACGGTGAACCGTCGCCCGGCAATCGATATCGAATCGATTCGAGCGATCACCAGCAGCGACCCGGTGGCGGTCCGCACTCCGAGAAGCGTGGGCCTGGCGACGCTGGCGAGCAGCGCCGGGAGCTCACGGTCTACTCGACCGAACTCGCTCGGAAAATGTCCCGAGCTCAGAACCCGTGCGCTGTCGTCGCGAACCTGTAGCATCGAGAGGCCGGCGGATCGCATCACCCTCTCGGCGAATCCGCGTACGTACGCCTGGCCCTCGCCGTCACCCCGGAGCGCTTCGGAGCGAAAGCGGGGGTCGTCGGGAAGCGAGGCAGCTACAGCCGCGACGTCGGCGCCGACTGCGGCATGAGCTTCCGCCAGGTCGCTCACGATGATCTCCGCCAGCTCGCGTGCGCGCCGGTCGCCCTCCGCCAGCATCCGATCCTGCATCTCGCTGCGTACCCCGAGCGCGAGCACGCCCAGGGGAAGGAGCACCGCCACGAGAAACCCCGCGAGCAGGCGTCCGCGAAAGCTCACGGCGGGCTGGCCCGTGATGGTACCGAAGGAACCGGTCGGAGGGTGTTGTCCCAGTCGCGCGTCATGGCCGGTGCCCGTCCACTGACGAGAAGTACCGGGGCGCTCTCCGCGAGAACGACCGGATCCTCGGTCGCCGACCAGGGCGCGGCTGCGGCGAAGGCTGTACCCTCGGGGCATGGCGCGAGAGATCGCCGTGGGAGTGTGAGCAGGTACGCGAAGTCGGCGCCGCGGGCCAGCGAGCGTGCAAGCTCGGCGAGCGGAACGGGCGCAGCCACGAGCGGCGGAGTGGTGTCGGCGAACATCGCCGGCATGAGAGTCCTGACGGCTGAAGGACTCGAGCTCGATCCGCGGTCGAAGGCCACGAGTGCGACGAGGCGCCTCGCCAACCCGCCTGCTACGCGGTCGCGCTCATCATGCACGATTCTCCGCGGCAGTCGCCTGCGTGCCGACGATATCGGTGCCGGCTCCGGAGTGGCGCCGCGCGCTGCGCACGACGAAGCGGAGCGCGCTCCCCACCACTCGCCGTCTCCGGCAACGAGCCGCTCCCCG
>JBGTMW010000154.1:0-4739 GCA_041743365.1 Gemmatimonadaceae bacterium | reverse complement strand
GGCGGCGGGCCAGTCCGGCAGCGGCCGCAGCGAATCCGAGCAGCGCAAGCGTGCCCGGTTCGGGGACCAGGAACCCCGGCGGGATGCGGCCGGTGATCACGTCCTGCTTGCGGTCGTGGGTCAGCACCATCACCAGGGCGTTGTTGAGGCTCCCGGAAGTCGCCATGGCGTCCACGAACTCCTGGAACAGGTCGGCCACCTCGACCTGGACCGAGCTGAACTTCACGTCGCCGCCGGTCAGCGAGAAATCGTCGTCGTAGAGCGCTTCCCAGATGCCGAGCTGGATCGCCGCCGCGGTCTTGCTGTCGACGGGATGAAGCCACGCGAAGAACCCGCCGCCAAGGACCGAATTCACCGCGCCGAGGAAGTCGCGCATGATGCCCGACGCGCCGGGCGAAACCGTGTACGTGGTCACGTTTCCGATGGTCTGCGCGAGATCGTGACAGTAAGCGTAGAAGTTCGCGGCGCCGTCGATGAGCTCGCCCGCATCGAAGCCGGTGGTCCCGGTGACCACGCCGTTGAAGCGGCCGGCATCCGTGCCCGACGTGCCTTCCGGAAACGTCACCGTCCCGACATTGCGCCCGCCCGGCGGCGAAAAGATCGGGCTGTTCCAGTCCACCGTGATCGTTGCGGCCGACGCTGCGGTCGACAGTGCGAACACCACTGCTGCGGTCAGGCTCTTGGTTCCCCTCATGACACTCCCTCGCGTTTCGATTGAAGACGGTAACTCTGGATAGCAAGCCGCAGGCCACGTAAGCAAAGTCCCTGATCCATCGAAGCAACTCGAGAAACTCTTACCGATGAACGGCGGGGGCGTAAAGCGGCTCGCCGTCGGGGTGTAAAGCGTGGCGACGCCGCGTGCACACGGTGCACGGGGCGGAAACGACAACGGCGGCCCGAAGGCCGCCGTCGCTTTGCCAGAAGTGCGGATGCTAGCGTCTTTGCCGGCGGCCCAACGCAAGGCCGAACAGCGCGATGCCCATCAGCAGGATCGTGCTCGGCTCGGGGACCAGTTGCGGCGACGCGAACCCGCGGAAGTCGAGGCTCGAGAGCCGCTCCGCGTTGCCGTGGTTGATCCGCACCAGCAGCGTCATCGAGAACGTGCCGTCCACCATCGCGCGATTCGAGAACTCGCTGTCGAACGTCCCGCTGGCGTTGGTGCCCGTGCCCACCAGTTGCCCGTGACCGAAGAGGACGTCGCTGTCATCGACGAACATCGACCACGTGACGATGCCCTGGGTCGAACCGCCGATCTCGCCGAAGAATCGCACCAGCGCCGGGATCGAGTCCATCGAGAATCCCGTGTCCGACAGTTCCACGTCGAGGAATGTCCCGCCGGCGCCGATGTTGGATGCGTTCAGCGAGTAGCCGGGGGAGTTGCCTGCACCGCTGACGCTCAGCATCCAATGCGAGCCGACGGCGCCCACATACGTCACGCCCGTGTCCTGCGCGAGGTTCAGGTCTGCCGTCGCAAAGCTGCTCGAAGGTTCGCCGACCTGCATCGTCGTCGAGCCGTCACTCAGCCTGATCACGGGCGCTGCCCGCGCGCAGGTGCCGGCAGCGAGCGCCGCGAAAGCGCACAGGCTGCACAGGAAGTTATTGATTTTCATTGCGATCCTCGGATCTGTTCCAGAGCGTGTGAGCGCTTGGTGGTGGAGGAGGTGACGCATGGTTCGTGCCATAGCCGAAAACCGTGCTGCATCAACAGGAAAACGCGAATCCGGCCGGGTGTTGGATGCGATTCGTAAAGTGGGCCGACATCCGTCACGGGAGCCAGGCGCCCCATGCCCGGAATCCTAGCGCAAAAGACGTAGGCGGCGAGCGCGTATTGCGGCCGGCGCCGCGAAAGGCGCGACGTTTCGGCAAAATTCTCTCCCCCGCCGGGCAGCGGGCCGGCTCTTACGTCAACGGATCGCCCGGTGTTCGTTCGTAAAGTCGGTCGTCGTGCATGATGGAAAGTGTGCGTTCGTCGGCCTCGCGCCTTCATCCAGCCGTTACGCAACGTTGTGTACAGCCATGCGACACGATGAACGAGACCTGCCCCCTCGGGATAACATGGCTGAGCGAGGGCTTCACCGCCATCGTGCAACGAATCATCATGCCCGTGTCACTTTTATCTGGTTCGTACACGACAGGATGCGCCAGGCTGTCGCGCACAATCTCATCGACGATTCCTGCTCGCCGGGGGGGAGTGCTTTGCGGGAAAATGCGGTGTTAACATGCCTCTCCTTCGCGCACGAGGCTGAACGGGGAACACACATGAAATCGATTCTTTCCGGCGTTGCCGCCGCTCTCCCGAGGCCTGCCCGCGGGGGCGCCGCCCCGCGGCTCGCGATGATCGCGCTTGCCGCACTTGCTGCGTTCGTCGTCGGTGGCTGCGCAACCAAGTACCCTCCGGCGCCGCAGAACGCAGGCGTGGGCGAGTACAACTACCGGATCGGACCGCTCGACACCGTCAACATCATCGTGTGGAGAAATCCGGAGCTCTCGCTGACTGTTCCCGTTCGCCCGGACGGGAAGATCACGACGCCGCTGGTGGACGACCTGCAGGCGATCGGCAAGACGCCGACCGAGCTCGAGCGCGACATCGAGAAGGCGCTGACCAAGTACATCCGGGATCCGGTCGTGACGGTGGTCGTGACCAGCTTCGTCGGGCAAGCGAGCGAGCAGATCCGGGTGACGGGCGAGGCCACCCGGCCGCAGATTCTCGCGTTCCGCAAGGACATGACCGTCCTCGACGTCAT
Source organism: Gemmatimonadaceae bacterium (assembly GCA_041743365.1). Taxonomy (GTDB): domain Bacteria; phylum Gemmatimonadota; class Gemmatimonadetes; order Gemmatimonadales; family Gemmatimonadaceae; genus JANPKQ01. The sequence continues at coordinate 1,995 of JBGTMW010000154.1, read as the reverse complement.
GATCGCGGTGGGCGGGCTCACCGACTTCGCCGATGGCAACGCCGCGACCATCTATCGCGTCGCCGAGGGCGGCAAGCTCTACAGCGTGCGGTTGCGCGACCTGGTGAAGCGCGGCGATATCTCCGCGAACGTCGAAATGCATCCGGGCGACATCCTGATCATTCCGCAGAGCTGGTTCTGACGGCGCCGCATCGCCTCTGTCCCTGCGACGACAAACTCGAGGCCGAAACGCATGAACGAAGCACTGCAGATCCTCCGCCGTCACCTGCGCGAGATGTGGCACCGCCGCTGGGTCGGGCTGACCGTGGCCTGGCTCGCCGCGCTGATCGGAATAGCCGTCGTCTACCGCATTCCGGAACGCTACGAGGCGAGCGCACGGGTTTTCGTCGACACCGAATCGCTGCTGAGGCCCTTGCTCTCCGGCCTGGCCGTCCAGCCCAACGTGAACCAGCAGGTGGGGTTGATCAGCCGCACGCTGATCAGCCGCCCGAATGTCGAGAAAGTCGTCCGCATGGCGGACCTCGACCTCAACGTGACCAGCGACAGCGGGCGTGACGGGCTGGTCGATTCGGTGCTGCGCTCCATCAAGCTGACGGGCAGCTCCAAGACCAACCTCTACGAGATCAGCTATCGCGACCCGAATCCCGAGCAGGCGCGCAAGGTCGTGCAGTCGCTGCTCACGATCTTCGTCGAGTCGAGCCTGGGCGACAAGCGCCAGGACTCGCGAACGGCGGTCCGCTTCCTCGACGACCAGATCAGGCAATACGAGCAGGCGCTCAACACCGCGGAGAACCGTCTCAAGGAATTCCGGTTGAAGTACCTCGGCATGGCCGGCCAGGCGGGCGACTACTTCAGCCAGATGAACGCGATCTCCCAGAGCATATCGTCGTCGCGGATGTCCCTGACGGCGGCAGAGCAGTCCCGGGACGCGTACAGGCGCGAGCTCGCCGGCGAGCAGCCGACGTTCATCGCCGAGCAGCAGGAGCAGGTCGTGGTCGAGACGGTTCCGGAGATCGACGTTCGCCTTGCTGCCTTGAAACGCGATCTCGATGCGCTCTCGCGCAAGTACACGGACAATCATCCGGACGTCGCGAGCACGAAGCGCATCATCGGCGAGCTCGAAGAGGAGCGCAAGAACGAGCTGGCAGCGCGGCGCAAGGAGGCGAGCGCGGCGCCGCCGGGCGCAAGAAGCGGCGAGCGCAATCCGGTGTTCCAGCAGCTTCGTCTCCAGCTCGTCGATGCGGAAGCGCAGGTCGCGTCGGAGCGCGCGAAGCTTTCCGGCTACGAGGCGCAGCATGCGAACCTGCAGGCGAAGGCCAAGATCGTTCCGCAGATCGAAGCGGAGTTCGCGCAGCTCAACCGCGACTACGACGTCCAGAAGAACACGTATGAATCGTTGCTGAAGCGGCGCGAGTCGGCGACGATGGGGATCGGCGTGCAGGACACGGGGGGCGCGCAGTTCCGCGTCATCGATCCGCCGCGCGTCTCGCCGAAACCCGTCGCGCCGAACCGGCTCATGCTGCTCGGCGCGGCGTTCCTGGTATGCCTGGGCGCGGGGTTCGTGGCGAGCTTCGTAGCAAGCCAGGTCGCGCCCACGTTCCACGACAGGACTGCGCTGCGCGACGCCGCGAACCGGCCGGTGCTCGGTCTTGTTTCGATGCTGCCCAGCCCGGTGCTGAGCCGCGCCCGTCGCCGGCGTTCGATCCTGTTCGCCGGAGGCTTCAGCGGGCTGCTGGCGTTGTTCACCGCTGCCGCGGGATTTGCGCTGCTCATTTGGCGCGGCGCGATCTAGGGGGCGGTCATGAGTCTGATCGAACAGGCGGCCAAGCGCCTCGAGGAATTGCGACGCACCGGCGCCACGGAAGGCGATGCGGCGCAACTCGCTCCGGAAGGGCATCGGCCGGACGTGACGCCCACCCCCGAGGCATTCATGCGCGCGTTGGAGGCTCGCCGGGAAACCCACCCTGAGCCGGCGCCGGAGCCTTTCGCGACACC
>JBGTMW010000153.1:0-3633 GCA_041743365.1 Gemmatimonadaceae bacterium | reverse complement strand
GTACTCAAGGCACGTCACGAGGAGCGAGTGGCGAAGAAGCGCACCTCCAGCGCGGTCCCGCTCGCCGAGGAGTAGCATGGACTCGCCCGAGTTGGTGATCGTCGGGCGGATTCGCAAGGCACACGGCATTCGCGGGGAAGTACTCGTGGAGCCGATCACGGACGCGCCGGACGCGGTATTCGCGCCCGGCCGTCGTGTTTTCGCCGGCACCACCACCGGCGATCGTGCGCGCGACGGATCCGAGCTCTCGGTGACGGAGACCCGTCCGTTCCGGGAGGGGCTGCTGGTTCGATTCGACAGGATTCCCGATCGCACTACGGCGGAGTTGTGGCGCGACCGGTACCTCCTGCTCCCCCTGGCCGAGCTGGAGCCGCCCAGCGAGGGCGAGGTCTACATCCATGAGCTCGTCGGAATGCGGGTGGTCCTCGCCACCGGCGAGGAGCTGGGAACGGTCAGGGAAGTGTACGAGCTTCCGCAGGGCCTTGGCCTCGATGTCGCACTTGCCGCCGGGGGAAGCGTGGTGCTCGGCTTTCGCCCGGAGGTCGTGAAGCGCGTCAGCGCGGCCGACCGCGTCATCGAGGTGGAGCTGGCGCCGGGTACGCTCGACTGATGCTGCGCATCACCGTAGTCACGATCTTCCCCGAATTCTTCCCGGGACCGCTTTCGATCAGCATCCCCGCCAGGGCCGCGGCGGCCGGCGCCGTCGCGTACGGCATCGTCGACCTGCGTGACTTTACCCACGATCGGCATCGCACGGTCGACGACGCGCCGTATGGGGGCGGGGCGGGGATGGTCATGAAGCCGGAGCCTTTCTTCGAGGCGGTCGACGCGATCGGGGGACAGCCGCCCATCGTACTGATGTCCGCGCGCGGCAGGCGGTTCTCGCACGCGGATGCCGTGCGATTCGCGGACGGCGAGTCGTTGACCATCCTGTGCGGGCACTACAAGGACGTGGACCAGCGCGTCGCCGATCATCTCGCCACCGAGGAGCTCTCGCTCGGCGATTTCGTGCTCAGCGGTGGCGAGACGGCCGCCCTCGCCGTGATCGATGCAACCGTCCGGCTTCTCGACGGGGCGATGTCCGATCATGACAGCGCGCGCACCGACTCCTTCTATGAGCGTGAGTTGAGCGCCCCGAGCTACACTCGGCCCGCGATCTACCGCGGTTACCCCGTCCCCGAGGTCCTCATCTCCGGCGATCACAAGAGGATCGCGGATTGGCGCAGGGCGGAGGGGGAGCGCCTGAGCCGCGAGCGGCGGGGAACGGAGTAGGCTACTGGCCTAACTCCGCTGCCAGGTTTACCTTTCCCGGTCTCCAGTCATCAACGATACCGTCCTGATTCGGGCCCGATACCTTCAGCCCTGAGCGATCATATGCACCCCTTCATCGAAACCCAGAAAGAATGGCTCCGTACGGACATCCCGGCGTTCCGCGCCGGTGACACGCTGCGAGTGAATGTCCGCGTGAAGGAGGGAGACAAGGAGCGGCTCCAGGCATTCGAGGGAGTCTGCATCGCAAAGCGTGGTGCCGGCGTCAACGAGACTTTCACCGTGCGAAAGGTGTCGAACGGCGTCGGCGTCGAGCGCATCTTCCCGGTGCACAGCCCGATGATCGGCGAGCTCATCGTGGTGCGGCGCGGCCGTGTACGGCGCGCGAAGCTCTACTATCTCCGCTCGCTCACCGGAAAGGCAACTCGCATCCGCGAGAACAAGACGAGAACGTCCGGGAAGGGCGAGGTCGAAACGCAGGGCTGACCGGCAGATGCGCCGGCGACATCGCTGGAGCACGATCGAGCGCGATCTGCGGGTAGGGGCCGGCCAGCTGATCGCCGGCGTCGATGAAGTGGGACGGGGCCCCCTCGCGGGCCCCGTCGTCGCATGCGCCGTCATCATGCCTCCTGACCAGCGCGCGATTCGCGGCGTCGACGATTCGAAGCGCCTCACGGCACGCATGCGAGTGGACCTCGCCGAGCGTATCCGCGATCGCGCGGTCTCGTTCGCGGTCGGTGCGGCTTCGGTACGCGAGATCGACCGGTTCAACATCTACCACGCGAGCACGCTGGCAATGCGCCGCGCGCTGGGTCGTCTTCGGGTCGCGCCCGACCATGTCCTGATCGATGGCCGGGCAATTCGAACGCTCACTGTACCGCACACCGCAGTGGTGCACGGCGATTCGCGCTGCTTCAGCATCGCCTGCGCATCGATCATCGCAAAGGTGACTCGCGACAGGCTGATGTGCGCACTCGCGACGAGATACCCCGGATACCGCTGGGAGCGCAACGTCGGGTATGCCACCCAGGATCACATCACGGGGCTGGCGTCGAACGGGATAACGCCGCACCACCGGCGCACGTTCTTCCGGGTGAGTCAGCTCACGCTCGATCTCGATTCCGGACCCAGGCGGGTCGGGACGCTCGAGGTAGTGCTCGCCGATCTGGCCGGCCTGGCCGTGTCGGATGACGAGGCCTGCGCCGATCTCGCCGGGCCGGCCGGCGAGATCGACGCCCGTTCGGCGGGTCCGAGCCGCGCTACGGGACTACGGTCGTCGCTCCGGGGCCACGAAGCGCCCGACCAGCAAGAACGCCTGTAGGATCTCCCTGCTCGACGGCGATCCTGCCGTTCACCAGGACCCATCTCATCCCCGTCGCGAGCAGCTTTGGCTCCTCGTAGGTGGAGCGTGGCGCAACAGTACTCTCGTCGAACACGATCACGTCGGCGAAGTGGCCTTCACGTATCAGCCCGCGATCCTTCAACCCGAAGGTCTCGGCCGGGAGGCTCGTGGACGCGCGCATGAAGAATGGGAGGGTGATCGTCTTCTTCGTGTATACATAGTCGCGAAGCTTCTTCGGATAGCTTCCGTACTTCCGCGGGTGGCCGTCCGACCCGTCGGAACCGGTCATGACGAAGTCCTGCACGATGAACCGCTCGATGTCCTGCTCATTCATGTTGAACGATGCGACGCCACCGCCCCCGCCCTCGGTGATGATCCGGATCGCCGTCTCGACCGGGGACAGTGAGCGCTCCGCCGCGATCTCGGAGAGCCTCTTGCCGCGAATCGAGGCGTGTCCGGAAGTGAGAAGAAGCGACTCGGCCCCTCCTCGTCTGCGCAGGTTCTCCGTCATGTCGGTCACCAGCCGCGCGCGAGTCGCGGGATCCGCGATGCGCGCCCGCAGCGAGTCACCGCCGCCGGCCTCGGCCCAGCGGGGAAGCAGGGCCGATCCCAGGCCGGTGCCGGAGGCGGTGTACGGATACTGATCGGTGGTGATGCGGAGCCCGGAGCTGCGGGCCTCGCGGATCAGGCCGATCGCCTCATCGCTCCTGCCCCAGACGTCCGTCCCGAGGGCCTTGATGTGGGAGATGTTCACCGGAATCCCCGCCTCGCGGCCGATGCGAATCGATTCCCGAATCGAGCCGAGGAGTCCGATTGTATAGGAGCTCTCGTCCCGCATGTGTGTGTCGTAGACGCCGCCGAGCGCGGCTGCGGCGCGAGCAAGCGCAATGACTTCTTCCGTGGTGGCGAAGCTGCCGGGAGCGTAGTAGAGCCCTGATGACATGCCGATCGCGCCGCCGCGCATTGCGGCCGTCACCAGCTCGCGCATCCGCTCGAGCTGCTCCGCTGTCGGCGCTGCGGCG
>JBGTMW010000152.1:0-4805 GCA_041743365.1 Gemmatimonadaceae bacterium | reverse complement strand
GACGCGCGACTCGGCGGTGGAGTGGCTCTTCGTCTGGCTCGGCGAGGCCATGCTCTCGCTGATCATTTCCGGATGGACGATCAGCCGCAAGGCGCGGCGGGCGCGCATGCCGCTCCTCTCGGGTCCGGGGCGGAAGTTCGCGATGAGCTTCGCCCCTCCGATCGTCGTGGGGGCCGTTCTGACGGCGGTACTGTACGACGCCGGGCTCTTCGCAGTGCTTCCGGGTCTGTGGCTCATGCTGTACGGCACCGGTGTGATCACCGGGGGCGCGTTCTCGGTGCGGATCGTTCCCGTGATGGGAGTCTGCTTCGTCCTCGCCGGGATCCTCGCGCTCGTCCTCCCGGACAACTGGAACGATCCCGTCCTGGCCCTGGCGTTCGGCGGTCTCCATATCGCGTTCGGCATTCTAATAGCGAGGCGTCACGGTGGGTAAGCACAATGCACTTCCGGATGACCGACGCAAGCCGTCGGATCAGAAGCTCCGAACCGTCCGCGGACGTGCGGGCGATGTTCACGCACCCGATCTCGATCGTCTCATCCACGAACGGATGCGGCTCGGGATCGTCAGCGCCCTTGCGGTGAACGACCAGCTCACGTTCAACGATTTGAAGAAGCTGATGAAGACGACCGACGGCAACCTCAGCGTGCACGCGCGGAAGCTCGAGGACGCCGAGTACGTCAGCTGCACCAAGTCGTTCGATGGCAGGGTGCCGCGCACCGAATACCGCCTCACGTCGTCGGGACGCCGCGCGCTCGAGCGGTACCTGGACCACATGGAAGCCCTGATCCACGCCACGCGCGATCGCTGAAGACGCCCGGACTTTTTTTTGGACTGAAACTTTATGAAACAAAGACCTTTGCTGACGAACAACGACCCGCTGCACGTCGGCATCATCATGGATGGCAACGGGCGCTGGGCCCAGGCTCGCGGACGGGTCCGAACCGCAGGGCACACGGAGGGCGCGCGAGCGGTGCGCCGCGTCGTCGAGGCGGCGCCGGAGCTCGGCATCGGCACGCTCACGCTCTACGCCTTCTCCGCGGACAACTGGCGGAGACCGCAGCGCGAAGTCGCATCGCTCATGAGACTCTTCCGGAAGTACCTCCACGCCGAGACGGCCAGGTGTGTGGAGAACGGCGTCCGGCTCACCATCATCGGCCGCCGCGACCGGCTCGGCGATGCCCTCCGAAACGCGATCGGGATCGCCGAGGCCGCGACGGCGAAGGGTGCGACCCTCGACCTTCGCATTGCAATCGACTACTCCGCCCGGGATGCGATCCTCAGGGCAGCCGCGCTGATCGACGACGCCACCGAGCTCACCCCGGATCGCTTCTCGCGCCTTCTGGCCGATGCCTACGGCGGGCGCCCAGCCGTCCGCGATGTCGACCTCCTGATACGGACCGGAGGCGAGCAGCGTCTCAGCGACTTCCTCCTGTGGGAATCCGCTTACGCGGAACTGCATTTCACATCACGCATGTGGCCCGAATTCGGAAAGGCGGACCTCGCGACCGCCATTCGGGACTTTCACGGTCGCGACCGCCGCTTCGGCGGACTGTCGGAGGCAGCAGCAGGATGACCGCACCCACGCGCAACCCCGAGGCCGTGATCCAACCGGCCACCGCCGCCGCACCGCTCACCGATCGGCATGCATCGCGCCTGCCTCCCACCGGGGGAAGCATCTTCACCCGTGCTCCCGCAGCGTCGACCCGCACGCTCATCGGGGCGATCGAGCTCGGCATCCTCGGCGACTACCTGATGCGCGTTGGCGTGGGTGTGAACGTCACCGTCTGGGTGTGGGCGCTCCTGGTGACCTCGCTGGCGGTCATGGCGGGATCCGACGCCGTGCTCGACCGGCGACGGATGCTTCTGCTCGGCGCCACGGCATTCTTTGCCGCCGTTCCGGCATGGAGGTCGACGGAGGAAATCGTTCTCTTCTCCGGTCTTGCCGTCGTCACCCTGCTGGTGCTCACGGCATGGACGGCTACCGCGCCCGACCTCGCGCTCGCGCGGCAGGCGATCGGCACGTACGCGAGGGCGGCCCTTACCGGCGTGCTCCACATCATCGCTGGCGCCATCCCGCTGCTCGCTGCGGAGGCGCAATCGCGCGCGGAGCGGTACAGCGCACGACGTCGGTCGGTGAACGCTGCGCTTCGCGGGCTGGCGCTTTCAGTTCCGGTGGTTTTCATCTTCGGTGCTCTGCTCATGAACGCCGATGCCGGCTACGAAGCGCTGGTGAACTCGCTCTTCCGCTGGGATGCCGGTACGGTCGTCTCGCACGCGATGCTTGCCGGCGTGTTCACCTGGCTCGCTGCCGCTTATCTTTGCGCGTCCATGTGCTGGGGGTCCACGGAAAGCACCCCCCCGCTCGGGCTCAGGCTGGGCGTGGTGGAAGGCGGCATGGTCCTGGGTGTGGTAAACCTCCTGTTCCTGTCATTCATCATCGTTCAGGTCGGCTATCTGTTCGGCGGCGCCCAGCACGTACTCGAGACCGCAGGTCTCACGTACGCCGAGTACGCACGCCGCGGATTCTTCGAGCTCGTCACCGTCACTGCGCTCGCTCTTCCCCTGCTCGTCGGAGTGACATCGGCAGTGCGTCCCGAGACACCTCGCGAGCACCGAGTGCATCGCGCGCTTGCGACGGCTCTCACGGTTCTCCTCCTGGCGCTCGTGGTTTCCGCGCTCAGCCGCATGCGTCTGTACCAGGTCGAGTACGGATGGACACTGCCACGCGTACACGCGACGGCGCTCATTCTCTGGCTCTGCGGATGCATCGCATGGTTCGCCGCGACCGTCCTGCGGGGAGATCCCAGGCGTTTCGCGTTCGGATCGCTCGCAGGCGGGCTGGGTGTGCTGGCGGCGCTGGTACTGGTCAATCCTGCCGATCTCATCGTGAGGGCGAATGCTGCGCGTGTCGCCGATGGCCATGATTTCGACGCCGAACATGCTGCCTGGCTCGGGGCGGATGCAGTCCCCGCGCTGATCGCCGTTCTCCCGACCGTGGGACCGACGCTCGATGCGAAGGAGAAGTGCACCATCCACAGCATTCTCGTGGATAACCGCGGGTCTCGTTCAACCGGCGCCGAAGAGAGCGACTGGCGGGTCTGGAACCTCGCGAGGTCACGCGCGCGCACGGCGGTGCGCGTGGCGGAGCCCCGGCTCGCCGCGGTGCTGGGGGCCGCGCCCTGTGAAGGGCTGACGAAGTCGACGGGAGGTCAGGCTCCAACGCCTCCTTCCGGTGACGCAAGCACGGAGCCCTTGTCAGGGACAGCGACGCCATAGCATTTTCGGCCCCAATGGGGCCAACGGATAACGTGAGGGGAGCTGCGTCCACGCCGGCTCTCTTCAATCTCCCGATGATCGGTCGAAGCACCGAGCTGGCGATGTTGACCAAGGCTCTGGCGAATGCCGGGGCCGCCAAGGGCTCCACCATCATCCTCGCCGGTGAAGGCGGGATCGGAAAGACGAGACTCGCGAAGGCCGCCGCCGACCAGGCAGAGCGCCGAAAGTGGCTGGTCGCGCTGGGACGTGCCTACCCGGTCGAAACGGGAGTGCCTTACGCGCTCTTCTCGGATGCCCTTCTTCCGATCCTCAGGAAGCTCGACAGCTCTGCCCTGCAGGTCCTGACGCGCGGCGGCAGCGCCGAGCTCGCCTACCTGTTCCCGGCTCTCGTTCCCGCGCAGGAGAGAATCTCGCCCGCGGGCCGCGGCGACCCGGCCGAATTCAAGGCGCGACTCCTCTGGAACTTCACGCAGTTCCTCCTACGCCTCTCGGCCAGGCAGCCGCTCCTCCTCGTCCTCGAGAACCTGCCATGGGCCGACGCGGCGTCACTCGAGCTGCTTCATTTCGTCGCGCGGCAGATCTCGCAGGAAAAGCTCCTGCTTCTCTGCACGTACAATGAGGCGGAGCGCGATCTCAATCCGATCCTGCGAACGACCGAGCAGTCGCTCGTCGCGCTCGGCGTCGCCCAGGTCTACCCGCTGCGGCCGTTGAGTCGCGAGGCGACGGACGACCTCATTCACGAGGTCTTCCGAACCGAGAAGGGAATGACGCGCGAATTCAGCGCGCTGCTGTTCGGCTGGACGCGTGGGAATCCCTTCTTCATGGAGGAGACGCTGAAGTCGCTGGTGGAGTCGGGCCAGCTTCACGAGAGCAACGGAACATGGCTGGGCTGGGAGCTCGATACGCTGCAGCTGCCCCGGTCGATTCGCGAGGCGGTCGTCGCACGCATTGATCGCCTGTCGGCCAACGCGCGAACGGTCGCCAACATCGCGGCGGTGATCGGGACGCGCGCGACCTATGAGCAGCTTGGCGCGGTGACCGGGCTTCCCGCCGACGATCTGCTCTCGGCGCTCGACGAGCTGGGGCGACAGCGGATCCTCGCCGAGACGGCCGAGGGGCAGGCGATCGCCTATGACTTCACCCATCCGATTCTGCGGGACGCGCTCTACACCGAGCTGGGACGAGCGCGAGCGCGGCTGCTGCACGCGACGGTAGCGGAGGCACTCGAGGGGTTCTATGGAGCCGAATCGGGTGATCACGCAGACGAGCTGGCGTTCCAGTTCTCGAGAGCCGACGCGCGCAACCTGGCTCCGAAGGCCGTGAAGTATCTCGCCGAGGCCGGACGCGTGGCGCTCGGCAAGTACGCGAATCGGGAGGCGGCCAACTATCTCGCCTCCGCGCTCGGACTCGTGGAGAACGGGGATGAGGCGGCGGATCCGCGGCTGGCGAGCGGACTTGTCGAGGATCTCGCGCGGGCCCGTCAGCGGCTGGGCGAGTACGAGGCTGCGCGCGGCCTGCTGGCACGCGC
>JBGTMW010000151.1:0-4388 GCA_041743365.1 Gemmatimonadaceae bacterium | reverse complement strand
GTCGCCTGGCCGCGCGGCACCTGATCCGCCAGCCCGCGCTCGGGCTCGGGCAGGAGCGCCAGGCGCAACACCTCGTCCATCGTGGACACGAAGGTGAATGCCATCGTCGCCTTCACCTCGGCGGGAATGTCCCGCAGGTCCTTCTCGTTCTGCTTCGGCAACATCACCTCTCGAAGGCCCGCGCGGTAAGCGGCGAGGACCTTCTCCTTGACGCCGCCGATCTCGAGGACCTTTCCGCGCAAGGTGACTTCGCCGGTCATCGCGATATCGCGCCGCACGGGGCGCTGGCTCAGCACGCTCGCGATCGCAAGGGTGACGGCGATTCCCGCGCTCGGCCCGTCCTTGGGGATCGCTCCGGCGGGGAAGTGGATGTGAAGGTCGGACTCGCGGAAATCCGCGTCCTCGACCTTGAGCATCGCCGCGCGTGAGCGCACGTACGAGTAGGCCGCATCGACCGACTCGCGCATTACGTCTCCGAGCTGTCCGGTAACCGTGAGCCGGCCAGACCCCGACATTCGCAGCGCCTCGATCTGCATCAGGTCGCCCCCGGTCGACGTCCACGCCATTCCCGTCACGGCACCGATCTCGGGCTCCTTGTCGGCCTCCTCGACGGCGTACCGCGGAACGCCGAGAATGTCCTCCACCTTGGCGTTGTCGATGACCCACGCGCCCTCCTCACCCTCCGCCTTCCGCCGCGCGCGCTTGCGCATGATGGCGGCGAGATTGCGCTCGAAGTTGCGCAGCCCCGCCTCGCGCGAGTAGCGACTCGAGATGTAGCCCAGGACCTCGTCGGTGAACTGGATGTCCTTGTCGCTGATGCCGTGCTCCTCGAGGAGCCGCGGCATGAGGTATCTCCACGCGATCTCGACCTTCTCCTCGATCGTGTAGCCGGCGATCCGGATGATCTCCATCCTGTCACGCAGCGGCGCCGGAATGTCGAACACGTTGTTCGCCGTGGCGATGAACAGCACCGACGAAAGATCGTATGGCAGGTTGAGGTAGTGGTCGGTGAAGGTGTCGTTCTGGGAGGGGTCGAGCACCTCGAGCATCGCCGCCGTCGGATCGCCCGATGGACCACCGCTCGACATTTTGTCGATCTCGTCGATCATCAGCACCGGATCCTTCACCTGCACGCGTCGAAGCGCCTGAAGTAGAAGGCCGGGCATGGCCCCCACGTACGTTCTCCGATGCCCGCGTATCTCCGCCTCATCGCGAACGCCACCGACCGAGATGCGATAGAACTCACGGCCGATCGATGTCGCGATCGCTTCTCCGAGCGAGGTCTTCCCAGTGCCGGGCGGACCCGCGAAGCAGAGGATCGGCCCGTGCGGGTCACCGCCTCGCAGCTTCCGGACGGCCAGGAATTCGATGATCCGCTCCTTGGCTTCCTGAAGTCCCCAGTGCCGGTCGTCGAGTGCCTCCTCGACCTTGGTCAGTGCGATCTCCTCGTCTCCGGACCTCTTGTGCCACGGCAGCGCGAGAATCCAGTCCAGGTATGTGCGTATCACCTGATACTCGCTCGATGCGGGGGAGAGCATGCGCATCCGCTCGGTCTCGCGCTTTGCTTCCTGCATGATCCGCTCGGGAAGATTCGCTTCCTCCAGCTTTCTCAGCGTCTCGACCGCCTCCTTCTCACCGGGATCGGCCTCGCCCAGCTCGGCCTGGATCGCGCGCAGCTGCGGCCGCCGGTAGAACTCGCGCTGGTGCTGCTCGATCTTGATCTCGGTCTGCTTCTTCACATCCTCCATGACCCTGGCACGCGCTACCTCGCGCTCGAGACGGCCCAGGATGAACCGGATGCGCTGGCCGACGTCGAGGCGCTGAAGCACCTCGTCCTTGTCGGAGATACGGAAGTTCATGTTGGTCGCCGCGAGATCCGCGAAGCGTCCCGGATCGGAGACGTTCATCTTCAGGATCGCCGGCACCTCGTCGGGGATGCGATCGATCAGCTCGGCGAGGGTCTCCGCGGCCGACGTGACGCGCGCGACGAGCTCATCGAGCTCGGCAGGATCAGGGGGCGTCTCCTTCGCGGGCTTCACGAACGCGACTGGGAATGGGTGCGTGGACTCGACCCCCTCGATCGTTATCCGACGAAGCCCCTGGAGCGTGATCTGGACGGTGTCGCCCGGGAGATTGATGCGCTCGTGCACGCGTGCGGCGACGCCCACCTTGCCGATGAACCGGTGCGGGTCGATCGGCTCGTCGTGCTCGCCGCTCGCGACGACCAGGGCGACGGTGAGCGTCGACTCCTCGTTGGAGCGCAACAGCGCGAGATTCTCGGGGGCTCCCATCTGCACGGCGATCGTGCCGAGCGGGTATACGATCGTCGAGCGGAGAGCCATCAACGGCAGGGCTGGCGGGAGCTCGGCCTTGAGGATCTCGTCTTTGCGCTGGGGCTTCGTCATGGGCTGCTGTAAGGGGGGTCGGCGGAACGCAGGAAAGGTATCGCGCGCGCCAACCCAAGACGACTGCCACCCGGTTTTCGGTAACCGGTTGGTCGGGTGAGGCTTGCAGGGGAGCGGTCAAATCGGCGTCACCTTGTCGGAGGCCACCTGCCCGTCTAGCTTGAGAGGCTATGTTCGATGAGCTGAGCGAGAAACTCGAGGCGACCTTCGCCCGCCTGCGCGGGCGCGGAGTCCTTACCGAAGCCGATATAAAGGAAGGGCTTCGGGAGGTCAGACGCGTGCTCCTCGAGGCCGATGTGAACTTCCAGCTGACCCGGGAGTTTCTCGAGCGCGTCGAGGTGAAGGCCGCGGGAGTCACCACCCTCCGGACCGTATCCCCCGCCCAGCAGCTTGTGAAGATCGTTCACGACGAGCTGGCTTCCATGCTCGGCGAGCGGCGCGAGGGGCTGAAGCTCAGCAGCGTGCCGCCGACCGTGATCATGATGGTCGGGCTCCAGGGCTCCGGAAAGACGACGACCGCCGCGAAGCTCGCGCGCAAGCTCAAGGCCGAAGGCCGGGCGACCCGGCTCATTGCCGCGGACGTGTACCGTCCGGCCGCCATCGACCAGCTCGAGACGCTGGGCCGGCAGCTCGATGTCCCGGTATACGCGGATCGCGACACCAGAGATGTGGTCAGGATAGCGAAGCAGGGAATCGATCACGCGAAGCGCGCGCGCGATCGCGTCGTGATCGTCGATACCGCCGGCCGCCTGCAGATCGACGACGAGATGATGGCCGAGCTGACGCGGCTCAAGGAAGCGATCCACCCTGACGAGATTCTGCTCGTTGCGGATGGTATGACAGGCCAGGACGCCGTTCGCATCGCGCAGGGCTTCGACTCCGCACTGAACGTGACCGGAGTCATCCTCACGAAGATGGACGGCGACGCCCGCGGCGGCGCTGCGCTCTCGATCTACGGCGTCACGAAGAAGCCGATCAAGTACATTGGTGTCGGGGAGAAGCCCGACGCGCTGGAGGAGTTCCACCCCGAGCGGATGGCGGGTCGGATTCTCCAGATGGGGGACATCGTCTCCCTGGTGGAGAAGGCCCAGTCCACCTTCGATGAAGGCGAGGCGCGGAAGCTCGAGAAGAAGGTGCGGAAGGAGGGAATGGACCTCCAGGATTTCCTCGCCACGATGAAGCAGATCCAGAAGCTCGGTCCGCTGGAAGGCGTCCTCAAGATGATTCCAGGGGTGAACACCAAGATGCTCAAGCAGGCGAAGGTCGATCCGAAGCGGATGGCGCACATCGAGGCCATTGTACTCTCGATGACGCCTCAGGAGCGGCGCACGCCCGGCGTCATCAACGGGTCGCGTCGCTCGCGCATCGCGAAGGGCGCTGGTCGGCCGGTGAGCGAGGTGAACCGGCTGCTCGATCAGTTCCGCGACATGCAGAAGATGATGAAGAAAATGGCCGGGGGTGGCGGAATGCGACTGCCCCCCGGGATGATGGGCGGTCGTTAGCTTCAGTCGACCGCAGGACGCAGTACCGAATCGGGTGCGGCCCGGAAATGCCGGGTACGCGATGAGCCCGTTGCAGCATCACTCCGTTTTTCCGGAGCATATCAGAATGGCCGTCAAGATCCGACTCCGCCGCGTAGGGCGGAAGAAAGCCCCCGTTTACCGTATCGTCGTCGCCGACTCCAGGAGCCCGCGCGACGGTCGTTTCATCGAGATGATCGGTCAGTACGCGCCCCGGCAGACGGAGAACGCGCTCAACGTGAAGGCCGACCGCGCGAACTACTGGCTCGATGTCGGCGCTCAACCCACCGACACCGTGCGGTCGCTGCTTCGCCGCGCGGGCGTACTCAAGGCACGTCACGAGGAGCGAGTGGCGAAGAAGCGCACCTCCAGCGCGGTCCCGCTCGCCGAGGAGTAGCATGGACTCGCCCGAGTTGGTGATCGTCGGGCGGATTCGCAAGGCACACGGCATTCGCGGGGAAGT
>JBGTMW010000150.1:0-6089 GCA_041743365.1 Gemmatimonadaceae bacterium | reverse complement strand
GGGCGGTGGCCGCGCGGCCCGCGGCTCAGGAGCGCCGTCGCGCCGACGCCGACGAACAGCCCGATCAGGGCCGCAGTCAGCAGGTCATACTGCTCCTCACGGGAAACCACCGGCTCGCGGAGGTCTGCGGCGGATGCGCGGCCTCTCCGGCTCGCCGTCGGTCGGGAAGTCGGCCGTTCTGTCGTCGTCTCCATCGATCACCTCGTCGTCCTGCAGGTCTTCGTACGCAATGAGCTCCTCATCGAGCATCTCGGCTCGCACATCCACATCACCGGGGCCGGCAAGCGCCCCGTCACGCAGTACCGATGCACCCGCGCGCATTCCGCGCATCGTGCTGGCCGTCGAGACGAAAATGTCTTCCGCCTCTTCCTGCACCACCGTCAGCAGCGCGTTCACCTCGCGCAGCCGCTCCTCCGTCATCGCGATCGCCTGCGTCAGCCGTGCGTTCGCGGCGGCAATCGTCTGGTTGATCTGCTGAACATCGACGCGGATCGACGTCGAAATGAAATTGACGTTGTCCGCGATCGCGCTCGCATGCCGCATCAGCGGATTGATGTCGCCGTATACCCGGTCCAGCAGCGTGTTCACCCGGGCATAGCTCTTTCGAAAGCTCCACGCGGCGGGCACCAGCGCAACCGTCAGCACCAGGAAGGCGATAGTGAGCACCGTCGTGGCGATGCTCGTCACCTGATCGAGAAGCGACGGCGGCGGAGATCCCACCTCCTTGAACAGGAGCGTGTCCTGCACGCCCGCCGCGTGAAGGGCGAGCCATCCGGCAACTTCGGCGATCGACGCGCTCATCCGCTGTGGGGCACCTTGGAGTTGGGCATCCGCCGCGCCGGCCCCGGCGCCCGGAGCGCCCGGTACGCGGCGCTGATGTGCAAGGCAGGGGCCAGCGAGCGCGGCCTAATCGTGCAGCTCCGGCTTGAGACCGACCACGCGACCCACCGGCAGCGTGAACACTATACCCGCACCCGGCTCATCGAGGCTTCCGCAGATCTCCTGAATCAGGCTTACAGCGGCGTCGATCTTGGTGTCATCGGCAAGGCAGAAGATCGTGCGATTCGCCGGGCGCGAGCTGGCTGCCAGCGCACGAAGCCCAGCGAAGATCGGAACCTCCCGGCTCAGCACCCTGCCCATTCCCTTGCTCTCGAAGATGGTCGCCCCCGTGATCCCGAGCTCGATGAATCCGGCGAGAATGTCATCGACGAGCTCTTCATGGTTGATCACGGCGAAAAGAAGCTGCATGCTCGTCGGTGGGAGTTCGGGGGCGTATCGTATCGGGAACGGCATCCGCTTGTCAAGCAAACAGCCCGCACCGCGCGTTTCACATGCGAAGCTAACCACGTAGCGCGGCGTGACGCAGGCGCCGGCCGCATCGTCTCGTCGGAGTATCCGCACCGCGCGACTTGAAGAACACCACGCCGCCCGGCATCGTTCGTCCTCCGCCGATGGGCACGCTCCCGTGCGCGCCCGCCGACTTTCCCGCCTGACTCCGAAATGCCCCCGCTGCAATATGTCGTCGAAGGAGGCCACCGCCTCTCCGGCTCCATCCGCCCCTCCGGGAACAAGAACGCGGCCCTCCCGATTGTCGCCGCAGCCCTGCTCACCGACCAGCCCGTAACCCTGAACAACGTACCGCGGATCCGTGACCTCGAGACCCTCGTCGAGCTGATTCGCTCCATCGGGGCAGAGGCCGAGTGGACCTCGCGAAATTCGCTCGCCATCCAGGCAAGAACGGTGAAGGGAAGCGCGCTCGATCCGCAGCTGTGCGCGAAGATCCGGGCCTCGATACTACTCGCCGGGCCCCTCCTCGCGCGATGCGGCTTTGTGAAGCTGCCGCCACCCGGTGGCGACGTCATCGGCCGCCGTCGCGTAGACACGCACTTCCTCGCCCTCGAACAGCTCGGCGCCAGCTGCACCTTCGACGACGGCTTCAGCCTGTCCGCACCCCGGCTGCGCGGCGCTGACGTCTTCCTCGACGAGCCGAGCGTCACCGCGACGGAAAACGCGATGATGGCAGCGGTCGCCGCGAAGGGAACCACCGTCCTTCGCAACGCGGCCAGTGAGCCACACGTCCAGGACCTCGCGAAGTTCCTCACCGCCCTCGGCGCCGAGCTCGAGGGTGTCGGGACGAATACCATGACCATCCATGGTGGTCGTCCGCTCCACGGGGCCACCCACGAGATCGGTCCGGACCACATCGAGGTCGGGTCGTTCATCGGCCTCGCTGCCGTCACCGGATCCGAGCTGCGGATCGAACGCGCGGGCGTCGAGCATCTCCGATCCACCCGGCTCGGCTTCGCGCGGCTGGGGATCGTCTGCACCGAGGAGGGCGATGACCTCATCGTTTCCGCCGAGCAGTCCCGCGAGATCGCCGACGACCTGGGCGGGCACGTTCCGAAGCTCGAGGATCAGCCATGGCCGGCCTTCCCGGCCGACGTGATGTCGATCGCCATCGTCACGGCGACCCAGTGCAAGGGATTGATCCTCATGCACGAGAAGATGTTCGAGTCGCGCATGTTCTTCGTCGACAAGCTTGTGTCGATGGGCGCGCGAATCGTCCTCTGCGACCCGCATCGCGCGCTCGTATCGGGGCCGTCGAGGCTTCGCGGCGCAACGGTGGAATCCCCCGACATCCGTGCGGGAATGGCCATGCTCCTGGCGGCGATGTGCGCCGAGGGAACCAGCATCATCAACAACGTCGGACAGATCGAGCGGGGCTACGAGCGCATCGATGAGCGCCTCAACGCGCTCGGTGCGAAGATCACCAGGGTGGGCGAACGACGGGCGTGATCGACCGCTCTACACTCGAGTCGATCGTCGACTTCCGCAGTTTCGGCATCGACGCCTTCACCACGACCCGCGATACCGGAAGCTTCGGAACGGGAACGGACGAGCCGGTTTCCCGCGTCATGGGCCGGTGGGAGGGACTGAATCGATTCGTATCCGAGTCGGCACCGCGCTTTGCGACGGCGCGTCAGGTTCACGGAAAGCGCGTGATCGCTCACCTGCCGGGTTGGACCGGCTGGCTCCGCGGGGACGCGGCCGACGGACACATCTCGCTCAGCCGCGGGATCGGGCTCGCCGTCACCGTTGCCGACTGCGTTCCGGTGTTCATTGGCCACCCTTCCGGCGCGGCGTCGCTCCTTCACGCGGGGTGGCGGGGCACCGCGGGCGGGATTCTCGGTGTCGCCCTTCGGGAGCTTCGCGCGGCCGGCCTTGCGACCTCCGATCTGGTCGTGCATCTCGGCCCGTCCATCTGCGGCGACTGTTACGAGGTCAGCCCCGACGTGCACGAGACCCTCACCGGGCGCGGAGTCACGACACCGACGCCGGTCGACCTCCGCGCGGTGCTCGCCGGGCAGGCACGAGCAGAGGGGGTGCGCGATATCTCGGTGAGCCCATTCTGCACGCTCTGCCATCAGGCCCGCTTCTTTTCGCACCGCGGCGGCGACCCCGGCCGACAGCTCGGCGTCCTCATCATCCGAAGCTGATCCGGCCTCTCCGGTAGCTCGGATCCATCGGTTTTCGGCAGCGCTCGACGTGTCGCGTGCAGCATTCCCACATACCCGAGGTTGACGTTACCCGGTCGCGCCCATACATTGATCCCTGTCGCGAGCCAGCAAGGTCCGGCCGAATGTGGGGGAGGTTCCCCACATTTTTTTGTTCTTGTACCTGACCTCGACGTAACGTGAGACAAGCGCTGGAAGACGTTGTCGGAACCGAGGTTGCACTGCTCGGTTACGAACTCGTCGAGCTTCGGAGAGCAGGTTCGAAGAGAACGCCCGTACTCGACGTGCGAATCGATCGGCTGGACGGCGTTGCCGTCACGGTGGACGACTGCACGCGGGCTTCGCGGGCGATCGAGGCGAGGCTGGATGCAGAGCCGCAGATTGCAGGTGAACGGTATGTGCTCGAGGTCTCGTCACCAGGTGTCGAGCGACCGCTTCGACGCGCCGCCGACTGGCGCCGGTTCGTGGGAAAGGAGGCGAACGTCCTCAGCGATGCTGTAGGGGGGCGCGCAACGGTCGAGATCGTGGCTGTGGAGGGAGAGCCGGGGAGCGAGACGGTGGTCGTGCGCGATGAGCGCGGGACCGATCGTCGCCTCCCTCTCGCCGAGGTCCGGGAGGCTCGGCTGGTGTTTCACTGGAAACGGTAGGAGTGGTCATGGTTGGTTCAGCCGAAATACTGACAGCGATCCGCGAGCTCACGAGCACGAAGCAGCTCGATCGCACCGAACTGCACGAGCTTCTTCAGGACGGCATCTTCGCCGCCCTCGCCAAGAAGCACGGGCCCACGGTGCAGGCCGAGGTCGAGATCGACGAGGCCCGCGGAACGATTCGCATAGTTCTCCTCAAGACGGTCGTCGAGTCGGTCACCGACCCGACGCGGGAGATCGCGCTCGAGGAAGCAAAGTTCTACGACGAGAGCTTCGAGATCGGTGACGTCCAGGAGATCGAGGTCGACTTCGCCGAGTTCGGGCGGACCGCCGTCCAGGCCGCGAAGCAGCGGATCATCCAGCGAGTGCGCGAGGGTGAGCGGACGCGCATCCGCGACGAGTTCGCCGGACGCGTCGGTGACCTCCTCTCGGGTGAGATCCAGCAGATCGAGCGCGGGAAGCTCGTCGTCATGCTGAACAAGTTCCGCGAAGCAGAAGCGATCATCCCGTACCGCGAGCAGAACCACCGGGAGCATTTTCATCAGGGCGAGCCGATACGCGCAGTCCTGAAGCGCGTCGAGGAGACCCCGAAGGGACCGCGCCTCATCCTGAGCCGCGCCGATTCGCTCTTCGTGAAGGCCCTCTTCAAGCTCGAGGTTCCGGAGATCCAGCAGAACATCGTCGAGATCCGTGCAAGTGCGCGCGAAGTGGGAAGCCGAACCAAGATTGCCGTATTCTCGCGCGACGACTCGATCGATCCCGTCGGGGCCTGCGTCGGCCTCAAGGGCTCTCGCGTGCAGGCTGTAGTGAACGAGCTCGGCGGCGAACGCATAGACATCGTGCCGTGGTCCTCCGATCCGGAGCGTTTCGCAAAGCTCGCGCTCGCGCCGGCACGCGTGGCGCGTGTATTCAGCGATCCGCTGACGAAGACCATTCAGGCCGTCGTCGATGAGGACCAGCTTTCCCTGGCGATCGGCCGCAACGGCCAGAACGTGCGGCTTGCCTCGGAGCTCACCGCGTGGAAGATCGACCTCTACTCGAGCCGCGAATGGCTGGAGCGTGCGGGCGATCAGCCGATCTTCGCGCCGCTTCCCGAGGAGACCGATGAGGCGGCGGACGTGAAGCTTTCGGAGATCGAGGGGCTTGCCGCCGCCACTGTGGCGGTCCTGGAGGAAGGCGGATATCGCACGCTGAACGACATCATCGATCTCGAGCGCGACGACTTCCTTCGCCTCCCGGGAATCGCTCCGGCCGAAGCGGACCGCGTCATGGCGATCATCGATGAGCTCACGGAGGACGGCGGTAGCGAGGAGTCCGGTCGCACCGAAGCCGCTGCCGGGGACGCCGGCACCGCTTGAAGGTGGAAGGCGCCGAATGGCGCCGGGTGCTGGCGCTCGTGGGACTCGGCGCACGTGGGCGGCTCACCGTCGTTGGGGTGGAGCAGGTGCGGAACGCCGCGCTCCGTGGCAAGTTGGAGTATGCCGTGGTTGCGGTCGACGCATCGCGGCATAGCCTGAAGAAGGTTGTGCCGATGCTCGTGGCGAAGGGAATCGGGTACGCGGAAGGGCCCAGCGCTCTCGAGCTGGGAAGGGCGGTCGGAAAGGATTCGGCCGCTGCAGTGGGAATCGTTGATTCGCAGCTTGCATCAGGGCTGCGAAAGATTGTGGACCCGAGCCCCGGCGGGGCTCGATAGGAGGTATGGTTTGAGCAAGCTTCGAGTGCACGACATGGCAGGCGAGTTCGGGATATCCAACGACGAAGTGCTCACCCTACTTCGTCAGATGGACGTTCCCGTTCGCAGCCATCTCAGTCAGCTCACCGACGACCAGGTTGCGCGCGTTCGCGCGCGCTGGGAGCGTGAGAAACGTGCCCGTGCCGAGAAGCCCGCTCCCGCCACGAGGCGTCGTCGCGGTGCCGGGGCGGCCGA
>JBGTMW010000149.1:0-1771 GCA_041743365.1 Gemmatimonadaceae bacterium | reverse complement strand
GCGCGGCCTCGAGCCGCACGGTGCGCGGCCGGCCCGAGGAAGTCCTCGCCACGCTCGATCGCTGGATGCAGAACGAGGAGTGCCTTCAGGTGAAGCGACGCTTTCCCGATCGCGTCACCTGGGAGGCACGACGGGATCTCGTCGGCAACATCAAGCGCGGGTTCAACCTCGGCGGTCGCGGCTATGCGCTCACGCGCGTCGCGGAGGTCGGCGCGACGGTCGTCCGGGTCGATGCGGAGCGGACGCTGGTGCGACTGGATGCGGACCTGGAGCCTCCGCGCCGCGGTACGGTCGCGTGGTCGATGGTGACGGCGACGCTCGGCGCCGCAGGCGGGGCAACGCTCGCATCGGTGGGGATGGTCCTGGGATTCCCGCTCGTGATCGCGGTGCTGGGCGGCGGCGCCATTGCGCTTTCGGGAATGGCCGGAGCCGCCGGAATCGCGAAGGCGCACCGGAAGCTGCTCGCGCGCGCGCAGCTCGCGCTCGACCAGGTCCTCGACCAGATCGAGCACGGGACGACACCGAAGCCACGTCTGCTCGACCAGATAAGCTCCGTGGTCAAGGTGATTCGGTAGTCGGACCTCGCTAACTTCAGCAACACTCATTACTCACGGAAAACATGGCCGCTACGACAGCAGCTGCGGGGGAGATCACGCGCGTCGGTGTGCTCGGCGGCGGGCTCATGGGAAGCGGAATCGCGCAGGTTGCCGCGCAGTCCGGGTTCACGACGATCCTGCGGGAAGTCTCCGAGACCATCTGTCAGCGCGCCCGCGGCGGGATCGAGAAGACCCTCGCCAAGGGAATCGAGAAGGGGAAGGTGACGCCGGAGCAGCGCGACCAGGCCATGGGCCGGCTCAGCTTCACCACCGAGGTCGCCGCCCTGAAGCAGTGCGACATCGTCATCGAGGCGGTGATCGAGGACCTCGACATCAAGAACGGGATGTGGAAGGAGCTCGACGCGCTCTGCCCCCAGCACACGATCTTCGCCTCGAACACCTCGAGCCTGACGATCGCCGCGATGGCCGCCGCCACCGCGCGCCCCGACCGGATGGTGGGGCTGCACTTCTTCAATCCGGTCCCGCTGATGAAGCTGGTCGAGGTCGTGAAGACGGTGACGACAAGCGAAGCGGCGTTCGAGCGAGCCTTCGACTTCGCCCGCCGCCTCGGGAAGGAGCCGATCCGTGCGAAGGACAATTCCGGCTTCGTCGTGAATCTCCTGCTCGTCCCCTACCTCATCGATGCGATCAACGCCCTCGAGAGCGGAGTCGCCTCGGTCGAGGACATCGACAAGGGGATGCAGCTGGGGACAGGACATCCGATGGGTCCGTTCACGCTCCTCGACTTCGTGGGGCTCGACACCACGTACAAGATCGCCGAGATCATGTTCGACGAGTACCGCGAGAAGCGCTACGCCCCGCCGCCGCTCCTCAAGCGGATGGTGCTCGCGGGGATGTACGGGCGGAAGTCGGGGAAGGGGTTCTACGACTACACGCAGAATCCGCCGAGGGTGAACGAGCTGGGGCTCTAGTGCGTATTGGGGGGGGGAGGACAGCCTCCCGCGACTTGCTGCGCCCGGCCTCCGTCAGGTCCCGGCGTCCTGCGTCTTGAATCAGTTCCGGATCACAATGGCTCGATGTTTCTCGATGATAGCGCTTTCCGCCAGCATGGTGCCGCTCGCTGCCGCGCTCCTGGAGGCGCAAGCTGGCATCGAACCGGCCACGGTTCCTTTCGCGGCGCCGGCCACGGCCAGCGCCCACGCATCCGCCCCGGT
>JBGTMW010000148.1:0-5730 GCA_041743365.1 Gemmatimonadaceae bacterium | reverse complement strand
GATGGATGCGGCCGGAGTCTCGCGCGCCAACGCCGGCCCCAGGGCCTCCACGAACGCGCGCACGGCGGAGGCCGAGGTGAAGGTCACGAGATCCGCGGGGCGGGTTGCGACCTCCTCGCGGAATCGCTCGAGGGCGGACGGCTCGGCAACGGATCGATAGAGCGCGACGCGCTCCACCACGGCGCCCAGCGCCTCCAGGCCGGAAGGGAGCGTCTCGCGGGCGCCCTCGGCGGCCGCGTACAGCACCGACGTGCCATACATGTCGTCGCGTGATGCGAGGGTCTCGAGCAGCCCCTCCGCCACGAACCGCTCTGCCATCACATCCACTGCAAGGCCACGCTGGAGCAGTGCCTCCGCCGTCATCGGGCCCACTGTGCAGAGCTTCACGCTCGCGAGCGCACGGGCGTCGCGTCCGGTGGAGCGCAGCGCATCCCAGAAATGCCGCACGCCGTTGGCGCTCGTGAAGCAGATCCACTGGAAATCATCGAGCCGCTCGAGAGCGTCTACCACCGGCCCGGGATCGAGCCGCTCGATGCGCGTCGCAGGCGTATCGATCACATCCGCGCCAAGCTGCCTCAGTCGCGCGCCAAGTCCGCGGCGGGAGAGCCCCGCCTCCGCGCGCGTGACCACGATGCGCTTGCTGAAGAGCGGGCGCTGATCGAACCATGCGATCTCGTCGCGGAGCACGACAGTCCACCCGATGACCACGATCACCGGTGGAACGATTTCCTCGGCATTCATCGCGCCGGCGAGCGACTCGAGCGTCGCGACGACCGTGCGCTGCCGCGCGTGCGTTCCCCACTCTATCGCGGCAGCGGGCATCTCGGCGGGTAGTCCGGCATTCATCAGGGCCGCCGCGACGCGGGACAGCGTCTTCACGCCCATGTAGAGCACGATCGTTCCACCAGTGCGCGCCAGCGCATCCCAATCCGTGGCCGGCGTGGCCTTGTCGGGATCCTCGTGGCCAGTCACGAAGGTAACGGAGGTCGAGAGCCCGCGATGGGTCACCGGAATACCGGCGTACGCTGGCGCGGCGATTCCGGAAGTCACTCCGGGAACGATCTCGAACGGGAGTGCAGCTTCCGCGAGCGCCTGGGCTTCCTCTCCGCCACGTCCGAAGACGAGGGGATCTCCACCCTTGAGGCGAACCACACGCTTCCCATCGCGAACGAGCCTCACCAGGAGCGCATTGATGTCCTCCTGTGATGCGGACCGCGCGTCGCCGCCACGCTTCCCGACATCGTGGAGCTCGGGGTCCGGGCGATCGACGCTCGAGCGCACCAGGAGAGCGGGATTCGCGAGCGCATCGTGAACGATCGCGTCGCACTCGTCCAGAAGCTCGCGACCGCGCACGGTCAGAAGTCCCGGATCGCCGGGTCCGGCCCCGACAAGGTAGGCCCTTCCCGTCGCTCCGCGCTTTCCCTTCTTCACCGCGAGCCGCGCTCGCGAGCGGAGCGCCGCTGGAGATGCAGGCTCAGCGCGTAGAGCGAATAGAGAGCGCCGGTGATCACATAGGCCGCGTAATGGTACTCCTGGTTCGACGGCATCAGGCCGCCCCTCGCAGTTCCAGCGCATCCTGCTCCACCGCCAAACGGTAGCGCGTCGCGACGACAGCGGCGATCGCCAGCCACGCGATGACGTCGTGGTGCCGTGAGACTCCCATCGCTGCGTGACTCGTCATTCCTCAAACATAAACGGAAGCAGCACGACACACCCCGCCACGAACACGATGTCGAACGCGAGGAGCAGCTTCCGCCACGTCAGCGCCCTGCCGATGAAGATCGATTCGCGTGAGGTCGGCGAGGCCAGGAGTCCATCCATCGCATGTCCCGCCTGCTCCACGGCGAAGGAGCGATGCAGTCCGAGCAGCCCGGCGAAGGTGAAGATCATCCAGAGCACGCCGGGCGCGAGGTCGATGGCGGCTACCGCGGTCGGGTCCCCATCCGGAGCAGGGTCGTCTTGCCGGCCCATTCGGTCCGAACAGCGCCAGGCATTCCCCGGGCTCCAGCGCGAAGTCGACCCCCTCAAGCGCCCTCCTGGGACCAAACGAGCGCAGTAGCGCTTCTACCTCGATCAGCGCGGCGTGGCTGGCGGACGAAGGGTCCTTCCCGGCGCGCGCCGGAGGCTGGTGTTGCATGCCACAAGGTTAGCCGCAGGGGTCCACGCGCGACACGGGGCCGCGCTCTCGCACGGACCCGAATCGGACCTGCCCCGTGCCCCCGCACGTCCAGCAACAGCGACTTTCAGGACGAGATTTCCGTGAAGATATGGCTCAGCTTCGTGAGATCTAGCAGACCGCGGACGTGTGCGGGTACGTTCACGAGGTGGGTGGTCATCCCGAGCTCACGAGCCCGCGTGTTGACGAAGAGGAGGATTCCCAGGCCGCTCGCATCGATCTCGGTCGTGCCGCCCAGATCGACCGTGATTCGGCTCTCGCCGCGCGCCGCGGCCACAGCGACATGCTCGAGGGCATCGCGACGGAACTCGGTGCGGGTGTCCGCCACGAGGCGGGCCGGGGGAACCAGTGTATCGACGCAGTTTGACATATACATAGCCTGCTCCATTGGTGTAGGAGTCGGGGCTCGCATATGCCTGGCAGCCGCAACCCACGCCTGGCTTCGGCGGAGTCGCATGGGAGAGAATGGACTTTCTCCCATGAAGCTGGATCACTTTCGGCAACCGGACGATCTCCGATCGGGCTGGAGACTCCTGGCTTTGCGGCCCCGCCTCGCGACGGGTGTGCTCTTATCGGTGTGATAAGTGGTCGATCAGTTGTGACCATACCTAAAGCGAAGGCCGTGCCAACCATCACCACAATGGCAACTCGTTTAGTACCAACCGATTACGACGCAACCGCCGCCTTTCGCGACACCGACCATAATCGCGCTTTGCAGTCTTTGGTGATATCTGCCACGGTTGGGTTGAACTTATTCGCGCACCGTCGCAAGATCGTACACCTTCACGGCTGCCGCACACGCGGCGGCAAATCTCCTGCGAACCCTCCCCGATGACCGACATCGACGTCCTTCTCCAGGAGAACCGCCGCTTCGAGCCCAGTGCCGCCTTCCGCCGTGCGGCACACGTCTCGACCGATGACCTGTACCAGCGCGCGACCGCCGATCCGGAGGCATTCTGGGCAGAGATGGCCCGGCAGCTCGAGTGGAGCCGGCCCTGGGATCGCGTTCTCGAGTGGACGCCCCCGCATTCGAAGTGGTTCCTTGGCGGCAGGCTGAACGCGTCGGTGAACTGCGTGGACCGCCACCTCGCTGGTGCGCGGCGCAACAAGGCGGCTCTCATCTGGGAGGGCGAGCCCGGCGACCGGCGCACGCTGACCTACTGGGACCTGTACTGCGAGGTCAACCGCTGCGCCAACGCCCTCCGCCGGCTCGGCGTCAAGCGCGGCGATCGCGTAGCCATCTACCTCCCGATGGTTCCTGAAGCGGCGATAGCCATGCTCGCATGTGCGAGGATCGGCGCCCCCCATTCCGTGGTGTTCGGCGGATTCTCCCCGGAGTCCCTGCGCGACCGGATTAACGACGCCGAAGCCACCGTTCTGATCACGGCCGATGGCGGCTACCGGCGCGGGCAGCTCGTTCCGCTCAAGCGCAACGCGGACGCAGCGCTCGAGGGAACGCCGACCATACGCCACGTGATCGTCGTGATGCGCGGCATCCCCAGCAACCTTCAGCAGCCGATCGCGCACATGACCGAGGGTCGCGACCACTGGTGGCATCGGCTCATGGCCGATGAGTCGATTCACGCCGACGCGGAAGAGATGGATGCCGAGGACATCCTGTACATCCTTTACACTTCCGGCACGACGGGGAAGCCGAAGGGGATCGTTCACACGACCGGCGGCTACATGACCGCGGTGACCGCCACTACCCGCCTCGTCTTCGACATGAAGGAGGAGGACGTCTTCTGGTGCACGGCCGACGTGGGCTGGGTCACCGGGCACTCCTACGTCGTCTACGGTCCGCTGGCAAACGGCGCGACCTGCGTAATGTACGAAGGCGCCCCCGATTGGCCCGAGCGCGACCGTTTCTGGAGCATCTGCGAACGACTCGGCATCACCATCCTCTATACGGCGCCCACGGCGATCCGTGCGTTCATGAAATGGGGCTCCGAGCATCCCGCGCGGCACGACCTCTCACGACTTCGGCTCCTGGGGTCGGTGGGCGAGCCGATCAACCCGGAGGCGTGGATGTGGTATGCCGAGCATATCGGGGGGAACCGGTGTCCGATCGTGGATACGTGGTGGCAGACGGAGACCGGCGCGATAGTCATCTCACCGCTGCCCGGACTCACGGCCACAAAGCCGGGCAGCGCTACGGTTCCACTTCCCGGCTTCAGCGCCGATCTGCTGACGTCGGATGCGACGCCCATCGCCGTGGGGGGTGGCCTGCTGGCTCTCACGCGACCTTGGCCCTCGATGCTGCGCACCATCTGGCGCGACGACGCGCGATACGTGCAGACCTACTTCTCGAAGTGGCCCGGCCGTCCGGATCTCTACTTTCCCGGAGATGGCGCAAAGCGTGATGACGACGGCTATTACTGGATCCTGGGCCGTGTGGACGATGTGCTCAACGTCGCCGGGCACAGGATCGGCACCATGGAGGTCGAGTCGGCCCTGGTGGAGCACCCCGCCGTAGCCGAAGCGGCCGTGGTCGGAAAGACCCACGACCTGAAGGGCCAGGCGATCGCCGCCTTCGTGTCGCTGCGCGAGGGCCACCGCGCGTCCTCGAGCCTGCGGGATGAACTGCGCGAATTCGTCGCGAAGAAGATCGGCGCCCTCGCGCGCCCCGACGACATCCTGTTCTCGGCCGACCTCCCCAAGACGCGCTCCGGCAAGATCATGCGACGCCTCCTGCGCGATATCGCCGAAGGCCGCGCCCTGGGCGATACCAGCACCCTTGCCGATCCCGGAGTCGTGGCAAAGCTGCGCGAGGAGTACGAAGAGAAAGAGGGCTGACCGGGCAATCCCGGGTGGTGAGTGACGGTCGACAGCCAGAGGTGGTCAGAGGGTCGGGTGACGTCACCCAGAGAGGGGAGGGAGCTGGAAACGGAGTGAACGGTCTACAGTCGTCAGTGAACAGTCGACAGGACTTCGTTGACGCTGAGTGTCCGAAGACTGTCGACTTATCACTGTAAACCGTCAACTCCGACGTCAGTAATACTGTCCGACCCTGACGGGCGTTTCGCCCGGACATCGTTGCGCGTCAACCAGTTGCGCCGGCGGCAGATTCTGTCCGTTTCGCTGGTACAGCGTATGCCTTACCATATTGCGCGCGCTGCCCGCCTGCCGTTCTCGTAGTCAGTACGCAGTACTCAGTACGAAGTACGTGCGCAGTACGCAATGCACGAGACGTACGCAGTACCCCGTACGAAGTTCGTCTCTCAGTTAACGGAAGGAGCGTTCATGTTCCGTAATTTGTTTCCCGAGTCGATCTTCCCGCGCAAGCTCTCCCCGGCCGCGGAGAGCCGGCAGCGGCTTGCGCATGCGCGCGCAGAGGAAGCCATCATCCGCGCTCACGTGGACAACGCGCTCATGTTCGTGGACACCCTCGCCGAGGACCTGTCCTTCGACCGCGCGATCGACACCTACGTTCGCGTAATGGGGATTCCCGAGCCGCTCTCCAGCGTCGTTGCGACGCGTACCCTCGTCGTGCTGGGACAGGATCTCGTCCCCTTCCGCAGGCGGTACAGGGACGACGAAGGTTCGGACGACGG
>JBGTMW010000147.1:0-3560 GCA_041743365.1 Gemmatimonadaceae bacterium | reverse complement strand
CGGCCGGCGCGCGGCGCATCTCGTCCGAGGGCGCCAGGAACCCAAACATGCCGGGGTTTCGACGGGTCGCGCGCTGTTCCCGATGCGCCACGCTCGTCGACGGTGAGATCTTTTCCCTCAGCAAGTGCCCCAAATGCCAGCAGGACCTCCGGTCGTGCGCACAGTGCATGAACTTCGATCCCGGTGCACGCTTCGAATGCTCGCAGACGATCACGGCTCGCATCGCGCCCAAGGACATCGCGAACCAGTGTGCTCTGTACACGGCACGCACGAGTTGGGAGCGCGAGACCTCATCGGCTCAGAGTCACAAACCGTCTGAACCGTCCGGCGCGAAAAAGGCCTTCGACGACCTCTTCAAGTTCTGAACGCGACCCTGTCTCAGACCGTCGCCATGTCGGGTGAAATCGACCGCCTTGACACCACGGGCTTCATACGCTTGACAATCCGTGGCAGGAGTCATACGTTGCCTCGTCATGTGGCGAGCGAGGCTGAGCGCGAGCGCATCCAGGCGCCGTGTTCGCGCCACTCTGCTGCTGACCGTTACGCAGGTATGAGCATGGAGCACTCTCCCGGGGACACGGGTCCGGCGCCCCGCCGCGGTCCCTCCGTCGATCTCGACCCGAACGGGATCGTCGCGGGCAGGAGCCCCGACAGGCAACGCCGCCAGTTCCTGAACTACTCGTTCTACCGGCTCGACCCGGTGTTCCGGCGGCTCCCCGCCGACGAGCAGCGGGTGGCGGCGGCCGGGTTCATCGAACTGGTGCGGACGTGGGAATCGTCAGAGGAGCTGATCCTCCGCACGTATTCACTGGTGGGCCTGCGCGCGGACGTCGACTTGATGCTGTGGCGGATCGCGTTCGACCCGCTGTGCTTCCAATCGATGGAAGCGGCCATCAGGCGCTCGCGGCTGGGCGCCTACCTGTCGCAGGTGCACAGCTTCCTTTCGCTGCAGCGCCGATCGCCGTATGTCAATAAGATGAAAGGGGCGGGTGAGGGAGTCGAGCTGCTGCCCGGCGAGGGGAAGTACTTGTTCGTGTATCCCTTCACGAAGACGCGGTCGTGGTACACCCTTTCGCCGCACGCGCGGCAGGGGCTGATGGACGAGCATATCGCTGCCTCCGCGCCGTTCAAAGGCGTCCGCCTGAATACGAGCTACAGTTACGGCATCGACGATCAGGACTTCGTGGTCGCATTCGACTCGGATTACCCACAGGAGTTCGTCGATCTGGTGGGGAGGCTGCGGTACACGGAGGCGAGCCTCTATACGCAGCGCGACACGCCGATGTTTACGTGCGCGAAGGCGCCCATTGACGCGATCCTCGCGCAGCTGACGAACATGGATTAGCGCCGCCGCATCCTGAGGGCGAGTCAGTGCCTCGTGAGGAGAAGCTGGATGTTTCGTCACCCCGAACCTGAGGTTCTCGTTGTCGGCGCCGGTCCGGTTGGTCTCGTCGCGGCCTTGTTCCTGCAGCAGCACGGCGTCCGTGTAGAAATCGTCGACACCCACCAGCGGACGACTCAGCACAGCTACGCCCTCGCGATCCATCCGCGCACGCTCCAGGTTCTCGACGAGGCAGGACTCTCCGAAGAGCTGATCGGCGCGGGGCGGAAGCTGACGAAGGTCGCCTACTACGAAGGGCGGGAGAGGCGGGCCGAGATCGACTATTCAGCCCTCGCGACCAAGCATCCGTATCTGCTCGTCATCCGCCAAAGCCTGCTGGAGCGGGCCGCCGAGGAGGCGCTCCGCCTGAAGAAGCTGAAGGTCCTCTGGGGACACCGGCTCCAATCCCTCGCCGCGGACGGCGCGGCACTCCGGGCGGAGGTCGCGGAGCTCGACCCGGTCGCGACCGGCTACCCCGTCGCGCGAACGGAGTGGCTCGTCGTGCGAAACGAGACAATCAGACCGGCCTATGTCATCGGCGCCGACGGGTACGACTCGGCCGTGCGGCGAATGGCTGGTATCGAGATGGCCGAGCATGGCGGCGGCCAGGTCTTCTCGGTCTATGAAGTCGAGGCTACGGGGGAGCTTCCTGCCGAGGTGCGCGTCATTCTCGATCCAGACCTCACGAGCGTCTACTGGCCGCTCGAGGAGGGGCGATGCCGCTGGGGCTTCCAGATTCAGGACGCCTCTGGACACGAGGCGTCGATGGCGCGGCTCGAGCAGCTGCTCGCCGCAAGAGCTCCCTGGTGGACGGCGCGGCCGACGGAGATTTACTGGTCGACGCTCGCGTTGTTCGAGTCGCGCCTGACGCGGAGCTTCGGCAAGGGAGGCGTCTGGCTCGCCGGCGACGCCGCGCACCAGGCGGCTCCGGTCGGCGTACACAGCATGAACTCGGGGCTGGTCGAAGCACGCGAGCTTGCAGCCCGCATCTCGCGGATCCTACGCGCCGGGGGAGCGCCGTCGCTTCTCGACGAATTCGCGATCCAGGCGCACGAGCAGTGGCAATGGGTCCTCGGCGCCGGACTGGCAGTGCGCGCCCTTCCGGGGGCAGACCCGTGGGTGCGGCAGACCGGCGCGAGGATCTTCGCCTGCATTCCTGCCTCGGGTGACGACCTCGAACCGCTGCTCGAGCAGATCGGCCTCACGGCCGTGCCCTGAGGGCTGCGACGCCGGGGTCGACGGACGCTTGACTCCCGGCGATGCGCGATGGTACAAACGGCCACTTTTCAAAACTTGGATCGGGGAACAGTCGTTGGCCCACACGGAAGCAGAACTGCTTGACAACCCTGTCGTGGGCCATCCCACGCTGATCCTGCGCTCGCCGGATTTCCACTCAATCACCGAGGCCGTTGCGGAGCCGGTCGAGCGGGCGACACCGATCGGCTGGTGGCTGTTCTTCATCCCTTCCCTTGCGCTGCTCAGCCTTCTCGGGGTTGCAGTCGCGTGGCTGTTCTGGGAGGGGATTGGCATTTGGGGCCTCAACCAGCCCGTTGGCTGGGCCTGGGATATCACGAACTTCGTGTTCTGGGTCGGGATCGGGCACGCCGGGACGCTGATCTCGGCCATCCTCTTCCTCTTCCGCCAGACATGGCGCACCTCGATCAACCGTTCGGCCGAGGCGATGACCATCTTCGCGGTGATGTGTGCCCTGACGTTCCCGGGGATCCACGTGGGACGCGTCTGGGTCGCCTACTGGATGTTCCCGCTCCCGAACCAGATGGGCATGTGGCCCAATTTCAGGAGCCCTCTTCTTTGGGACGTCTTCGCGGTCAGCATCTACGGAACCGTCTCGTTCCTGTTCTGGTACGTAGGCATGATCCCGGACCTGGCGACGATTCGCGATCGGGCGAAAACCCGCACCCGGCAGTTCGTTTACGGGATTTTCGCCCTCGGCTGGCGGGGCTCCCAGCGGCAATGGCATCACTACGAAACCGCTTACCTCATTCTCGCCGCCCTCGCGACGCCGCTCGTCCTCTCAGTCCATTCGATCGTCTCGATGGATTTCGCCGTCTCGCTGCTCCCCGGATGGCATACGACGGTCTTCCCGCCCTACTTCGTCGCGGGCGCGATCTTCTCCGGGTTCGCCATGGTGCTGACGCTCATGGTGATCTGCCGCTGG
>JBGTMW010000146.1:0-6215 GCA_041743365.1 Gemmatimonadaceae bacterium | reverse complement strand
GCGCGCGAAATCATGGTCGCCAGTCGCGCCCTCCGCGCGCAGGTCGCCGAGCAGACGCAGCCTGCGCGGATCGACACCGAGCGATCCCTGAAGGCGCGCGCCGACTCCGAGCAGGTCCCCGCGCTCCGCGACAATGTTGTCGCGAAAGCGGTTGCCGTTGATCAGCCGCGCCAGGGAGAAATCCGTCTCGACGTCCAGGGCGCGATGTTGCTCGCCGAACAACCTCCACGAGAACAGCGATCCCTCGAGGCCGCGGCCGTAGAGCTCCATTCCTGTGGCGCGATAATAGAGCCCTTCGTCGCGACCGAAGATGAGCGCGTTGAGTGACGCACCGAAGGCGA
This sequence comes from Gemmatimonadaceae bacterium, assembly GCA_041743365.1. Classification (GTDB taxonomy): domain Bacteria; phylum Gemmatimonadota; class Gemmatimonadetes; order Gemmatimonadales; family Gemmatimonadaceae; genus JANPKQ01. The sequence goes on along the minus strand of JBGTMW010000146.1, from coordinate 5,874 downwards.
GCGGGGTGCCCCACTCGTTGGCGACGCCGAGTCGCTCATACGCGCTGATGCCGAGAGTGCGAAACGCATCAGTGCGGGAGACCGTGAGCTCACCCCTGGGATGAAGATCGGCGACGCCCAGCCGCCCGACGAGCTCCGCGGTGAAGGCGCCGCCGAATCTCTGCTGGAGCATCGCGCCCACCGACAGTCCCTCGATCCGGTTGTAGCGGATGAGATCGACGCCGTAGTGGAATGAGGGAGCGCCGATCCCCCACCCCAGCCGGGATGACCAGCCCAGTGCGGCCTCGAGCAGATCGCGATCGAACCCCTCATCCAGATTGTCCGACTCATCGAAGATGGAGGGGGGAAGCGCGGGAGAGTTCACCAGCGTGGCCGAGTCACAGGGGACGCGGATTTGAATGTCGACGGAATCGCGCACCGTCACCCTCGTGGTGAAGCCGCTGCGCTCGCACGTCTCCTTGCGGGCGCGATCTCTTGCTTCGGCCGCCTCGCGCGCGAGTCGCGATCGCTCTTCGAGCGGCAGTCTGCGCCATGCGCTGTCGCCCATCGCACGTCGCGGCTCGGTGATAGGATCCGGCGCGGTCGCGACGATCGGAGGCAGCGCTTCGGCCGCGTTCACGGACGAATAGGTGAACCGCTGCTCGACGGTAACCGGGATGCGCATGAAGGTGACCTGCGCCTCGGCTTGGGCAGCCTGGCGGCGTGGCAGCCACCAGCGGCCCTCATGGAGCCCGAATTCCACGCTTACGGAGCGCACCGTGATGATCAGCGGCCGCAGCCAACCCGGTGCGTCATTGTCTCCGTCGGATGTCCCGATGTTCGCCTGAAGGTCGAGGGGAACAGCGGGGCGGTAAAGCGCACGAACGAGCTGCGCGGTTTCGCGATCGAACCAGAACGATCCGCCGACGAGGTCCGATCGCGGCTCGCGCGGCTCCAGCCTGATCTCGAGGAGCTGAATGGTGCGATCGCCCGGAAGACGGAAGGCGATCGAGTCGCCGGTGGAGTAGCGGTAGTACGCCTCCGCTCCCGTCGCGAGCGGATGCTTCCACATGCGGGCGTCTCCCATGGGCCAGAGCGCTTCGCGACCCGGGTAGTACGGTATGGAGGAGGGGCTCCCGATTACCGTGCCGTACTGTGGATTGACCTCGGATGAGACGACGGGCGCCGTCGTGCGGGCGCCTTGCACCTCGATGTGCGCACCGACGCCGCGCTGCCACCTTATCTTCGCGGCGCTCTCCCCTCGCATGGCCAACCGGTCGCGGCCTGCCTCCCTGAATCGCGCGCCGACGGAGATCCGCTCCACACTCGACGCCTCGTAGCCCAACAGGAGAGAGTCGTGCGTGGCGCGCGCCACCCTGGCGCGCGCAACCAGAGCGCGGGCGCCCGGATCGCGATACGCGCTTCTTTCGAGCTCCGGAGTCAGGGCGATGTCGGCGCCGGGCCCTCCTGCACTGACGCCGATGTTGACGTTCCTCTCCTGCCGACCGCTGTCAGCCCGCGCCCGGGCCGTGTCTCCGGTTGGCGGAGGGGGCTGTGCACCGGCCTCGAGGGAGGCCAGCGCACAGAAGATGATCATCACTGAACATCGCGCGCGATACAGCAGTGGCATCGGCTACCGCGTGGAAAGCGTGAACCCGCACAGTACCGGATGCTCCTCTCGGGCGCGATGACCGCCCGCCCTAGTCACCACTCGGATGAGGCACCGGCAGCGCCGATACCGGATGCTCTGCGGTCATCTGCGCCGGCCTCACGCCGAACCAGCTCGCCATCGCCGCCCGCCATTCGTCAAGGATCTCGTAGAACGTCGGGATCACAAGGAGTGTCAGCAACGTGGAGGTGATGACCCCTCCTATCACGGCGATACCCAGGGGCGCGCGGAACTGCGCACCCTCCCCGGCTCCTATCGCGACCGGAATCATCCCCGCGATCAGCGCGAACGTCGTCATGAGGATCGGCCGAAGGCGGATCGCGCCCGCTTCGATGAGAGCCTCACGCAGCGGGAGGCCCGCCTTCTCGCGCGCCCACTTCGCGAAGTCGATGAGAAGGATCGCGTTCTTGGCGACGATTCCAGCGAGCAGGATGACGCCGATGAGGCTCATGATGTTGATGGTGTTCTTCGTCATCGAGAGCGCGAGCATCACTCCCACCAGCGAGAGCGGCAGGGACAGCAGGATCGCCAGCGGATCGAGGAACGACCCGAACTGCATCACCAGGATCAGGTACATCAGCAGCACCGCGATGCCGAGCGCGGCGAAGATGCGCCCGAACACCTCGTTCTGGCTCTCCACCTCGCCCCCCTGGGTAACCCTCACTCCCGGCGGGAGCTGGATGCTGTCGAGGCGGGCATCGATGTCCGCCATCACCTCGCCGAGCGAACGCCCCTGGGTGTTCGCCTGGACGTTGACCACCCGGTCGCCATCGAGGTGGTTGATCTGCGCCGGCCCCAGGCTCTGCCTGATCGTCGCGACCTGGTCGAGCGGGACCGTCGTCGGACCGGATGGTCCGTTGATCACCAGTGGCAGGCGACGCAGGTCCTCGATTCGCTCGCGGGACTCGGGAGCGAGCCGGATCACGACGTCGCGCGTTTCCCCGGCAGGATCCACCCAGTCGCCCGCATCGATTCCCGCAAACGCCGGGCGAAGCGACTGTGCGACCTGTCCCACGGTCACGCCCAGCGATCCAGCGATGCCGCGGTTGAGCTGGACGTCGAGCTCGGGCTTTTGTCCCTTGCTCGAGAGCCCCACATCGACCGCGTTGGGCACCTGCTGCACCTCGGCCATCACCATCTCTGCAGCTCGCTGGAGCGCATCGGCGTCGTCGCCGCGGAGCTGGAGCTGGATCTGCTTCTGGTTGCCCCCGAACGAGCTCGTGAACACGGAGGTCGTGACACCCGCAACCTTCGCGACGTCCTCACGCACTACCTGCGCGAGCTCCTCGACATCATGAGAACGGTCGCTCATCGGAACGAGGCGAACGTAGATGTTTCCGACGTCCACCGTTCCCGACTGGCCGCCCCCGAGAGTCGTGTACGTGTAGCGGACCTCGGGACGCGTCCTCACGACCCCGAGCAGTTCCTCCGCGGCCCTTCGCGTGTATTCGAGGTTCGATCCGGGTGGCGTCTCGATCGCGATGTTGAACTCGGATGTATCGTCCTTGCCGAAGAAGCCGAAGCCGACGAGAAGCGTCTTCGGGAGCAGGGGCACGACGAGGAACGCGATCGCCGCTGCACCGATCCATGCCAGCCCGCGCAACGGCACGCGCAGCGGACGCCACGCCCACGTGAGGGGAGAGCGCCAGCCGCTCATCGCCAGTGCGGCCGTCAGGGCCGCAAGCGCCACCACGCCCAACACGACGAGCTTCGTTCCGCTCGACCGGGCGGCGACAAGACCCGCGATGATCGTCACTACGAGCAGCACGCCCACCGGCCCGGTACGTGGGCGGACCGAAGGATAAAGCTGCCAACCCGGCCTTGCGAAGGCGACGGCCAGACACCCGATCCCGACCGCGATGGCCAGGAAGCGCAGCATGCCCCCGCCGGGAATCGAGAACGCTGCGACCAGCGATCCCAGCGCGACGACAACCATCGAGAAGCGATGGTCCAGCGCCCATGCAATGACACCCTTGTATCTCGTCGCGAGACCGTTGAACCAGCGGTTGAACCGATCGAGCTTCTTCGTGATCCACGACTTCTCGTGCTCCTCCTGGTGCGGATCGGCCCAGTATGCCGAGAGCATCGGGTCGAGGGAGAACGAAACGAAGAGCGAGACGAGAACCGAGCATGCGATCGTCAGCGCGAAAGGCTTGAACCACTGGCCCGCCACGCCGTACATGAATCCGACCGGAACGAACACCGACACGATCGAGAAGGTCGTGGCGGCAACCGCCAGTCCGATCTCATCGGTGCCCTCGTGCGCCGCCCGGAAATGATCCTTCCCCATCTCGAGGTGTCGCACGATGTTCTCGCGCACGACGATCGCGTCGTCGATCAGGATGCCGATCGCGAGCGAGAGTCCGAGCAGCGACATCGTCTCGAGCTTGAAGCCGAGCGCCCACACCGCGATGAACGACGCAAGCACCGAGACCGGGAGCGCGAGGCCGGTGATTACCGTCGAACGCCACGAGTTGAGGAAGAGGAACACCACAAGCACGGTGAGGATCGCGCCCTCTATCAGGGCCATTTGCACGTTCTTCACCGCCGTCGCGACACGCGGCCCGGCGTCGCGCACGAGCTGGATCGTCACACCTTCGGGTAGCGTCTTCTCGAGGACGGATATCCTGTCACGAATCCGCTGGCTCACATCGGTGGTGCTGTAGCCCTTGGACTTCGTGATCTCTATTCCTACGGCTTCCTGGTCGTTGAAGAGCGCGATCGATCGCTGCTCCTGGGTCCCATCCTTCGCTACTGCGATCTGGCCGAGGCGAATCACCCGGCCGTTTCTCTCGGCCACGACCATCTGCATGAAGTCATCGGGGCCCTCGAGCCGGCCCTTGAGGCGGATGGTGCGCTCGTCGAGTGAGCCGTTCAGGCGGCCGACCGGAACCGCGAGGTTCTGGCTCTGAAGCGCCTGCACCACCTGCCCCACGCTGATTCCGGCCGCCTGAAGCGCGGCTGGCCGCAACTCCACGGTCAGCTCGCGATTCAGGTTCCCGACCACCGATACCTGCGCCACCCCGGGAATGGAGCGCATCTCGCGCGTGATCCCCGGATCGGCGATCCGCGTGAGATCGGCCTGGGTGAGCGTGGCCGAAGTCAGCGATATCTGTACGATCGGAAAGTCGTTCGGGCTGAAACGGCGGAGAATGGGCTCCTCCATCTCCGGCGGCAGGTCGATGCGGATCGCGGAGATGGCATCGCGGATGTCCTGCGTCGCCTCCTTGAGATCCTTCTCGAACACGAAGACCGTGATGATCTGCGCGTAGCCGTCGCGTGCCTCACCGTATATCTGATCGACACCGCTGATTCCCTGGATCGCTTCCTCGATCGGATCGAGAACCTCGCGTTCCACCTGGTCGGGTGACGCGCCGGGATAGATGATGGCGGTGAACACGACGGGCTCCGCCACATCCGGAAACTCATCGGTCTGGAGTCGCCAGAGTGCGAACAGCCCGAACACCACGAGCGCCACCATCGTGACGACGGTGACCATCGGGCGCCTGATTGCAAAATCGGATATGAACATGACAGGGGTTCTCGTTCGGCGGGGGCTGCCCGTGCTACGGGCGCGCTGGAGTGTCGCCCGGTGTCACCTTCACCGGCGTGTTCGGCGCTATGCTCCTTGCTGCACCGAGCAGGAGAGTGTCGCCGATCCCCGCGCCGGAGATCAACTCCACCCGCTCGACGGCGGCGTCACGGATTCCGAGCTTGACCTCAACGCGCTCCACGGCGCCGTTACGGATCCGCATCACGGCGGGGCTGGTGCCCCGCTGGTCGATTGCGGCAGCAGGCACCGTGGGGCCCACGTGACTCTCGGTCGCGATGCGGCCCTCCGCGAACAGGCCACCGACGAGCGCCTGGCCCTCGTTGGGAATCGATGCGTAGATGCGCACCTGGCGGGTCACCGGGTCCGCGGTGGGATTGATTCTCGTGACCTTCCCGATGAAGGCGCGGTCGGTGTAACCGCTCACTGCGAAGTGAACCGGCAGCCCGATGCGGACGGCCGAAAGCTGCTCCGCCGGCACCGAAGCCTCGAGGCGCATGGTGCGCGGGTCGACCACGGTGAACATCTCGCCGCCGGGAGTCACCACGTCCCCCGCCGACACGTGTCGCTCGCTCACGATGCCATCGAATGGCGCAGCCAGGACGGTGTTGGCTACCTGCCTTTCCGCGAGCGCGAGTCGGGACCGTGCGTCGGCGAGCTGCGCCTGCGCCGCCAC
>JBGTMW010000145.1:0-5970 GCA_041743365.1 Gemmatimonadaceae bacterium | reverse complement strand
TGTACCCGGAACCGTGAAGGCGCCACGCTCATACGCGTTGCCGGCGGTGCCCTCTCCGCAGAAGCGCCCGGGGCATCCCACGTCCTGCCGGTACTTCCCTCCGAAGGTAGCGAGGCCGGAGAACTGAATCCCCCACAGGTATGGCATGTCCGTTATCCAGTTCGCGACGATGCGGTGCTTCTCGTCGTTGGCGGGGTGCTTCGGGATCCCCTGCGAGTTTGGAAACGCGAACACGTCGCCGGCGGCGTCGACACCCTCGAGCTGGCGCGTGGCGTAGGTGTACGCCAGGCCCGCGCCCCAACCGAACGCGTCGGCCGAGATCCGGCTGTACGGACGGTCGAGCTGGAACTGAAGCGCGTCGTACCAGGTCTTCGCGTCGTTCGCGGAGTAGATGAAATTGCTGAACCCGTGCGGTGCGAGGTCGAAGCTGGCGCAGCAGCGACCGTCGGGATTGAGCCCGAAGTTCGCCCAGTTCAGTGTCATCTGATCCTTGCCACGCACGGCGGCATAGGTGGCGGACACCGCGTACTCGCCAATGACCTGGCGAACTCCGATGTTGTACTGGATCGACTTGGGCGGCTTGGCCTCGTTGTCGATCAGCCACGCTTCCGGACGACCGGAGGTCCCCACGAGAGCATCGAGCACCGCCTTGTCCGTGGTGAGGTAGGAGTCGTTCCACGCAACCTGCCCGGGTCCGGGCGTAGCGCCGCGAGGTGCAAAGCGAACCGTGAGCTCGGGGTGTGTCAGCTTCTGGGTCTCATCGACCGCGAAGAGATCGAAGAGTGACCGGTCGTAGTAGATGCCCCAGCCCCCGAAAACCGTAGTCCGATTCGTCTCGTCGAACGCGTACGAGAAGCCGACCCGCGGCTGGATCGCGCCGTAGAAGGGCTTCCGGTTGTCGCCCGTGCTGATGTACCGGTCGAGATCGAGGGGTGTTACCAGCTGGCTGTTGTACCGGGTCAGCGTGTCCACGACCATCTGCGGCGTCACGTAGTCGTAGTTCAGCATTTTCGACTCGTAATCCCAGCGGACACCGATGTTCAGTGTCAGGCGCGGCATCGGGGTCCAGTCATCCTGGATATACAGGCCGACCTGGTTGTTGTTGGCGTCCAGGTTCGGGTCGCCTGTGGCATATACGAGCTCGTACGGCGTCGCGAAGTTGTAGGTCTGCCCGCCTTCGACGGATCGATACCTGAACTCCGGCGTACCACGGTTGTCCTTGAACACGTCATACTTCACGAAGTCGATGCTCGCGCCCATCTTCACGACGTGCTCGCCGCCGAGCCGGAAGCCCGAATAGGTGACGTCGTCACGCAGCCCGATTCGTGTCTGGATGAAATCCTGGGTGCTCAGGTTGCTCCCGATCCGTGCCTCCCCACCCGGATAGAAGTAGATGCGGTTCGGCATGCCGGGGAACGCCGGCCCGGGGTTCCGCCGGAAGCGCGAGAAGTCGATCTTTGCCTCGTTGAGCAGTGCGCCCACGAAGTAGTTGTGCTTGAGCTGCCCTATCGAGACGTTCTGGTGGTAATCCACCGCGGTCTCAAGGGCGTTGTTCCCGCCGAAGTCGCGAATGTCGCTCTCGTTCCTGAAGCTGAAGCTCGCCTCGGCCGAGGAGCGATCGTTGATCGCGCTGTTGAGCTTCCCGAACCAGAGCGTCTGCCGGAAGGGCGAGCCGAAGGAACCGTTGTAGCTCGCGAGATTGACGGTGTCGAGTGCGGTGAAGCCGGTCGGGGTCGGGGCGAAGTTCACGCGGTTCGTGCGATTCTGGATGTTGCCCTCGTACGATGCGAACATGTGAAGCTTGTCCCGGATCAGCGGGCCGCCCACACTGAGTGCCGTCAACGTCCGGCCGTATTCCGGCTTCCGGAACGTCGTCGGATTGAGGTTCTTGTCCCTGATCTGGAAGGTGTCGAGCGATACGAACTTCTCGGTCATGTAGCCGACGAGGGCGTTGCCGCTCCACTCGTTGCCGCCGGACTTGGTGGTCGCGGTAATGATCGCGCTCGAGGCCTTCTGGTATTCAGCCTTGAAGTTCTGGCTGAGAATCCGGTATTCCTGAATCGCGTTGCGCGGGAAAGGGTTGCCGCGGCTCGCATCCTGGCCGGCCACGCCACCACCGGTCAGGTCGTTCTTGAGGCTGGTGCCGTCGATGAAGACGTTCACGGCGTTCGGTCCCTGACCGCCTGCCTGGAAGGTCCTGAAGCCCGCGTTTCCGGTCACGCGATCCTCGGTCACGATCACACCGGGAGCGAGCGCGGCGAGATCGAGAAAGTTGCGGCTGGATGTTGGAAGCTTCTCGATCTGGTCGGCGGTGACGTTGGTAGCGACTTCCGACGTTCTGGTCTCCGCCACCGGTGCCGCGACCACCACGACGCTCGTGAGCTGCTGAGCCTGTGCGGTCAGGGTGAAGTCATGAATGTGCGTCGCGCCGATCTGGACCGTCACCTGCCGCGTCTGCGCGGCGGTACCGATGCGACGAACGGTGATCTCGTAGGCGCCCGGGACGAGTCCGGCGAGGATGTAGAACCCATCGTCCCGGCTCACCGTTCCGCGCTGGATACCACTGTTGATGTTCCTGGCCAGGATCTGCGCTTCGGCCAGGGGACCGCCCGTGCCCGCCGAAATCGTGCCCCGAACCGTGCCGGTGGAAGTCTGGGCAGAGGCCGTGGCGTTCCATGGGGCCAGCAATACAAGCCCCGAAATGCAGAGTGTTGCAAGCAACCTTTGAAATTCGAACCTGAAGCTGATCATCGACATCTCCCTGTTGTTGGCGTGCACTGGTGGTGGTGAGCTCAAGGGAAAACTCCTAGTGAATGTTTCGACCGCACGACTGCCTGATCACGAGGGTCGTCGGCAGCGTTTCCTGACACTTCACGTGCTGGTTCTTCTCCTCCACGGCCTGGAGCAGCGTACGGGTTGCCCGCTCCCCGAGCTCGCTGATGGCCACGTGTACCGAGGTCAGGGGGGGACTCATGTAGCGCGCGACGGGGATGTCATCGAACCCGGCGACCGAGATGTCCTCGGGCACACGCAGACCTGCCTCGCGCAGCGCGCTCAGCGCGCCGATGGCCATGGAGTCGTTCGCGGCGAAGATCGCCGTTGGCCGCGGCGACAGCGCAGCGATCTCCCCGCCTGCGCGGAATCCACTCGCCTCGGTGAAATCGCCTGGGCGCTCCCACTCTGCCCTCTGCTCCAGACCTTCATCCATCAGCGCCTCCCGATAACCCCTGAGCCGCTCGGCCGCGTCGTGATTCCGCTCGTGGCCCGCGATGAACGCGATTCGCTCGTGCCCGAGCCCGATGAGGTGCCGGGTCATCGCATGCGCCCCGCCGAAGTTGTCGATGTTGAGCGAGTCGAACTCGGTGCCCTCGATGACGCAGTTGAGGAGTACCACCGGGCAGCTCGCCGGGAGGTTCGCGACGATGGCCTGGGCATCGATCTCGGGCGACATGACGACGTGGCCATCGACTCGCCCGCGCATCGCCCGAAAGGCCGCTTCGATCTCATCCTTGTCCCTGTGGGACCGCGAGACGAGGACGTGGTAGCCGCTCCGCTGGGCCGTGGAGTCGATGCCGCGGATGACCTCCGAGAAGAACTCGCCGTGGAGGTCGGGGAGGAGGACGCCGAGGGTGTTGGTGCGTCGCGTGATGAGGCTGAGGGCGGCGCCGTCCGGCGTGTAGCGGAGCCTGGACGCGACCCCGAGGATTCGCTTGCGGGTCTCGTCGCCCACGGGGCCGCTGTCGTTGAGGACGCGCGATACCGTGGCGACCGAGACCCCCGCCTCACGCGCGACATCCCTGATCGTTACCTTCACGCGTGCCCGACATGAATCATGAAACCTGTGCGCCTGGGTGGGGCGGGCGCTACCTGCCGCGCGCTCTGCCTGACTGAAAACGTTTACAGGCGCGTCGGAGGTTTGTCAATGGCGAAGGGGTCTGGCGAGGGCGGATTTCGACGGAAGCTCAGCGGCGATCGCACACCACTTTTCCGGGACCGGGCGTGACGCCACCGCCGGTGCGAGGGGGCGCGGGAACGCGTCCGGAAAAGAGTACGCAGGTCGTACCCGGCAGGGCGCTGTGGGTACCGACCGCCGCCCATCCCGCGCTCGACGCATCACGCAGCTCGATGCTCACTCCATCCCCGGCAATGAAGATCAGTCCATCAAGTGTCGAGGCGAAGCTGCCCTTGGCTGCGTGGTACTCGCTCTGCGCCGAAGCGAGCATCTCGAGATCGAACCGGAGCCGCTCGAGCGGGTCCGCCGGCGGCCCCAGGAGGTTCATGAACTCCCTGAGGCCCACATCGTCCGCAATGACCGCGCTGTCGGGCAGGTAGGCGAGCGAATCCCGAAGCCTCGGCATGCTCGACCTCCAGATCGGGAGGTTATAGGTGTGCAGCGTCTGGTACCACATTCCGGCGCTCCAACGCGAATCCGCGTCTGCCCAATGGAACGTCGCGGCGCCGCGCTCCACCTCGCTCGGGATCGCGTCGGGCTTGTCCACGACACTCCATGCATCGCGCATCAGCTCGAAATGGCCCTTCGCAAGCGAGACGTGATACTCGGCATGCTGGTTGAGCTGCAGGCCGCGCAGCTTTGGGTCGGTCTCGACCTTCATGTGCACGACACGCTCCTTTCCGTCGACCGTGGCAATCAAAACCCCTGGAGCGACCGTTGCCGAGCAGCGCTTTCCTCCGGCCGGAAGCGCTTCGCACTCGAACGCCCCGACGACAGGCGCCCGCTTTGAAGCCTCGACCATCTCGGCGTAGTCGATTCCCGCCCGCAGCTCGGGGCGCCCGTACAGCGTGAAAGGGGAAGGGATCTCCGGCTCCTGCCTCGCTTCGCGGCAGGCGAGGAAGGAGAGAAGGGCGGCGGCGATACCGCGGCGGACGAGAACGCGCATCGATGATGGGGTGAAGTTGTCCATCAAGGACGCGACTCGAAGGGTGCCAGTCACCGAAGATCGAAGCAGGTCGACCGTCGACACTGAGGCGGCCGACGACCGCAAGACGCGAGGCGGTCGCACGGCTCATGTCGGACGACCGTCCCTACGCGGCTTTCACGGCGGCGGCTGGTACCGGCCCCGCCGGCACCAGCTCCTTTCGCCCGAGATCCACGCGCAGGTTGAGACCCTCGAGGCCCAGAGCGCCGAGCAGCACCATGTCGCCCGCGTCGGCAAAAACCACGATCGTCGGCGTTGCCCTGCCTCCGGCGAACAGCATTGCGAAGCCGACCTCGCGTTCGAGGATCCGACCGTCAGCTGTCTCGAACCGATCGACTCGCTGCGGTTCGACGCCCAGGTCCGCGAGGATTTGCCGCGGAACCCAGTTGTACTCGCTTCCGGTATCCACCATTACGTCGACGAGGTCACGGCGGTCATCCGGGCGCGCGAGATGCGAGACCGCCACATTCGTTCTGAAGATTCCCATATCGTCGATCATATGACCTCCACTCGGTGAATACGCATCCCCTTGTTGCATTGCGGGTCGACGTGCCTCCCGTTCGGGGGGCTGCACCTGGCCTCGCGACGAACGACAAGCACGATCGGGGAGACTCGCGGGTGCCGGGAATCTACGACGGAGTCTGCATCGGATGCATCGGATGGAGCGGATGAAAGTGCGGGTCGATTCTGCAGAGGTGATGACGGTGCGGCTGGACCGGGGCCCGGATTGTTGAATTGAACGAGGAAAGGCAACTGCCTGACGCTTCTCGCACGACCCCGCCACACCGCGCAACCGATCGATGTGATCACTGCGCGGAGATCACCGAGATTCACGCCATGCCCACCCGGAGCGAGCGCAAGGCCCTGCTTTTCTTCGCCTCCGTCGCGCTGCTCGGCGCCGGGTGGAGAACGGTGCGCGCGATTGGCGCGGCGGAGCCCGGCGAGGAAGAACGGGAAGCTCTCACGGCGCATATCGCCGCCGTGGACTCGGCCCGGGCCCGAGGTCACGGGGGCGCGAGTCGCGCGTCATCCA
>JBGTMW010000144.1:0-3734 GCA_041743365.1 Gemmatimonadaceae bacterium | reverse complement strand
GGGCCCGCCGAACCGCGTCCCGGCCCCCGCGGCAAGGACGACGCATGCGACCTGGAGCGGGGGGCTGGTCTCCAGCGACCGGCGTTGCCTGGGGGCACCGTTCAACGGGATTCGGCGCTCAACCGGCGATGCGCGCCCGCTCCGCTCGCAGCGCATGGGCCACTAATCCTGCCTCCGTCAGCACGCGGGAGGCGGCGGTGTTCTCCGTCAGCAGGAGCCCGAGAAGGAGGTGGTCAGTGGCGACCCGCCTCTCCTTCACGTTGCGCGCTTCGTAGAACGCCTGGCGCAACGCGGTTTCCGCCTGTGGCGACCATGGAATATCGAAGCCAAGCCTGTCGTCCGTCGCGAGCGTCTCCTCGATCGCTCCGGAAGCCGATTGCGTGAGCGCGATCCGGTGGACGCCGAGCCTCTCGAGCAGCAACGCGGCCATCCCCTCGAACTCCTGGAGAAGTGCCCACAAAAGGTGCTCCGGCTCGATGAGCCGACTCCGACGGTTCGCGGCCTCGAGACGGGCACGGTCCAATACCGTGTGCGCACGATCGGTGGCCCAGTCGGCAGGGGGAAGGGCTCGGGCCCGAGCGACTACGCGCGGCCGACTCTTCGTCGTTGGACCGGCGTCCGGCGACGGCCGGGGCTCGGCCTTCGACGAGCCGCCGAGCGGCGCCGTGGACACATCGGCGCCGAGGAGTCGGAGAATCTCTCCGCGGGCCAGGTCGACTGTCAGGCCGGCAGCCATGAGAACCTGCGCGCCAATACCCTTCTGTTCGCGAAGGAGTCCCAGGAGAAGGTGCTCCGTTCCGACGTAAGGGTGACTCAGGTCGCGCGCCGCATCCATCGCGAGCTCGAGTACTTTCTTCGCCCTGGATGTATACGGCAGGTCGGGGCCGAAGCCGCGCCCGGGGTTCCCCACTTTCACGGTTCCCAGGACCATGTGACGGATCGCATCGCGATCGACGCCCAGCGCGGTAAGGGCGGCTGACGCGACGCCCTCTCCCTCCGCCAGCAGGCCGAGAAGTATGTGCTCCGTTCCCACGTACTCGTGATGGAGAGCGACGGCCTCCTCACGCGACAGCGCGAGAACCTTTCGCACACGCTCCGTGAAGTTGTAGCCATTCATTGTCGGCGCGGGCCTCCGTTTCAGATGCCCCGTTAGGAACGCAATCCTGAGGATTCGGGCGTGTAGCTCCAGCTGGATTTCACCGGCTGCCGGTGGATTTCACAGTGAACTTTACCGCCGCGCCCGCGTCCCGATCCCCGTAAGGTTCTTCCCGAGCTCGATCGCCTGCACGGCGCGTCGGGTCGCGACATCGATCACCACGATGCTCCCGGCTCCCGGAGCGTCACCACCGACCGCGTGCGCGGCATGGTCGCCGGGACCGGCCATGTGATCCGCCTTCGCGTTGTTCGAGACGAACGCGGTTGCGCCGTCGGCGGCGAACACGACCTGGTGCGGCTGGCGAAGCGCCGGATGACGGATGCGATCCACCACCGTCCAGCCGGATGTCTCGACGATCGCGACCTCGTTCGCGCCCTTCACGGGCACGTACACGAAGCGGCCGTCGGGAGTGAACACCGGGTCGAACGCCATCGGTCCGGTCGCCACCGTGCGAACGAGAGCGGGCTTCGACGGAACCGCGAGATCGAACACGAGAAGCATCCCCGACAGCTCGGCCGACGCGACCAGGGTACGCCCGTCCGGCGAGATCGCATACTGGACGAGCGCGTGCGGCGTTCCCTCGATCGTCGTGAGCTCGACCCCTTCGGAAGCGAGGTCCACCGACGCGAGCTGATTCACGCCCAGGCTTCCCGTATAGGCGTGGGTGTGCGTCGCGATGATCGGGTGCGGCCGCGGAAAGAAGACATCGATCTCCTCCAGACGGAGGTCTCCCCGCCGCGCGACACCGATGCGAGGCGGCGGATTCACGGCGCTCATCGATCGGCTGATGAACAGGCGGTCGTCCGACGGATGGAGCGCCAGCATTCCCGGTGTCTCCATCCGGAGCTGCGCGACGACCCTGTCGTCGCGATCGATCTTGAGGACCCGGTTGTCGCCGATGAGCGAGACGTACCAGAACGACCCGTCCGGCTCGAACACAATGTGATGCGGCTTCGCGTTTGGAGAGAATCCGAGCTTCGTCAGGTCGATGATGCGAACCACCGCACGCCTGCGCATGTCGATGACGCCAACCTTTGCTTCGTCCTGGATGCAGACGTAGAGGAGCTCGGCTCCGGGCTGCGCGCTGGCGAGCGGCGGGACCGCGCCTCCCGGCTGTACAACGGGGCCCGCTTGGGCGCAGGCGGCAGCGACCAGAGCCGATGCGCTCGCCGCCAATCGCCAACGCGTCGGTACACGATGTCGACGGCGCACCGAGGTCGCACGCGCAGGTCCGCATGACGCCGCGGAGAGCATCATCGCCGCCTCACTCGAATACCGTGGTCGCACCGCGCTTCTTCACGAGGAACAAACCCTCGCTGCCGCTGGTCACGGCGATGGCGCCACTCCTGAAGAACGGATAGTTGCTCCAGCTTCCCGAGAATCCCGGCTGGTTCTCCAGGTACGGCGCCGTGTCGAAGAACCCTGCCTCCACCGGATTGACCGGATCGCTGATGTCGATGATGCGAAGGCCTGCGCGATAGTTCGATTGGTACATCAGGTTCCCCTTGATGTACAGGTTGTGGTCGCTGGCCGCGGTCTCGCCGAGGTATTCCTTCGCGAGCTTCGGGTCCTCGAGGTCGGCGATGTCCCAGATCATCGTGCGCGTCCGCGCTGTGGCTCCGGAAAGCTCATCTCCCTCATCGTCCATGAAGAACCAGCGATGGTCATCCGTCAGCCATCCCTGGTGGGCGTAGGCGACGTTGGGGTACGATGCACGCGAGATCGCCTTGGGGCTCGCCTTGTCGGTCACATCGGCGATGCTCAGCGCGGTCTCGTTCGAGCCGAGACAGATCTCGCGGCCGGTATAGCGGCGGTCCGGGCCCTTGTAGATCACGCACTGCGCGTCGTGCGAGTAGCCGGTGCTGCTGCGGCCGGTCTGCGGATCGGCAAAGCATCCGGCGAACTTCGGGCTCTTCGGATCGCGGATGTCGATCATGTGCAGCCCGCCACCACAGGTCTCGCCGCCGGCACTGCTGCCCACCGCGTAGGCGAAGCCGCTCTCCTCGTTGATGACGATGTTGTGCGCGCTGTTGATCCGCGAGTAGTGCGCGTTCGGCTTGAAAGTCACCGGCGCTCCTCGGTGGCCGCGCAGCTGGGTCAGGTCGAACACCTGCACCCCGTGCGCCTGCGATGCATCTGCGACTATGTACGCGTGGTTCCTGTACACCTTGATGTCGCGCCAGGTGGCAGAGGGAGAGCCCTCGGTCTTCGGGAGATCTCCGATGAAGATCGGCTTCGTCGGGTCGGTGACGTCGACGAACGACGTACCATCGATCCGGCCGACAAGGGCGTACTCCCGGTTCGTGGTCGAGTCTATCCACCCCCAGATGTCGTTCAACCTGACGCCGCGCCCATCGATCGTTATGGCCTCGACCGGGAGGAACGAGAGCAGTTCGGCCTCGCCGCACGTGAATACACCGACCGTCCCCTCGTCGCTGCACTTTCTTTCACCGCCCACCAGCGCCGGCAGCGCTTCCGGGGCGCTGATCAGCGTAGCTGCCTCGCGCCATTCGCCCCCCGCGGCGCGCTCGTACACCACGACGATGCCCGCGCCGTGATCCGCCCCCTGGCCGGTCGC
>JBGTMW010000143.1:0-15719 GCA_041743365.1 Gemmatimonadaceae bacterium | reverse complement strand
GTCATGCTCGCCATCGTGCTTGGCGATTTGCCGGGCTTCGTGGACTTTTTCCCCGACGTCCTCGGCGAAGCTCCCGCGGCGGGATCGTTCAGCTACTGGTTTCTCGTGATAGCCGGTGCCGGGCTCGTCACGGGGGGCTGGTGGATACTGCTGGGAAGCATCCTCCCCACTCACCCCGCGCCGCTGCGTATCGTTCTGCACCCCTTCTTCCAGCGCGGCATCCCCACTCTCGTTCAGATGCTCGTGCCATTCGGGGTCGTGATGGCCATCGCCGGCGCAGCGTGGCTCTTCGTGCAGGGATGGTGAGCCGCCCCCATCCCTGAGCTCGCGGTGGAGATCGCCGGGAGAAAGCCATGGGCCATAACCCGACGTGGAGACCGAAACGATGACAGATGGCAGCCCCGGTGGAGCTACTACGACGAAGGGTTCATCGGATGCAGCGGATTCAACGGATGAAAGTGCCGTTTCGAGCGACACGTCCCCCAGGGCTCACGCGTCGATGAGCCGCCGTAGTAATTGTGGACGGAGCGAGCCGGCCTGCGCTGACGGCCGCGCGAGCAGAATCAGAAGTCCACTCGCGCTCCGAGCATCACCATCCGCGGCAGCCCGACCTTGATCCCTTCCGGTCGCCTCGACGCAATGTACTGCGCATCGGTCGCATTCTTCACACTCCCGATCAGGGTGAGTCCCCCAAGGAACGGCGTGCGGTACTGCCCCGACACATCCAGGAGCCGGTGTGCAGGGACGAGCCCGATGCGTCCGTTCGGTGTTCCGTCGCGTGTCTCGAAGTTGTCGGAGTACTGGTCGCCGACGTAGCTACCATCGACGCGCAGCAGAAGGCCGGCGGGATGATCGAAGGTCAGCGATGCGTGCGCCGTGTTGCGCGGCGCGTACGGAAGACGGTTCCCGCTCACGTTGACCGTGTCGCCCTCGGCATTCTCGATGAGGCGATCGCCGTCGAACACCGCGTCGACCGCAGTGTAGCTCGCCGCGGCGACGACGGACCAGGGCGCGCGAAGGACCTTGCCGATGTCGACCGATATCCCCGCTTCGATGCCGCGATGCTTCGTCCGTCCCTGGTTCGCGAGCGTCGCCTGGCTCACCGAGCCTGACGAGAGCGAGGGCTCTATGATCTGGTTCGAGAAGTCGAGCGCGAAGGCCGTGAGCTCGAGCGAGAGGAAGGAGAGGGGAGTCAACCTCGTGCCGCCCTCGTAATTCCAGCTTCGCTCCGCGTCGAGCTGAAGCGAGGTGAGTTCGGGCACCTGGTCGTTCGGCGCGAGCGTCGGGTTCTCGTAGATCAGGGCATCCTTCGTGCGCGGCGGCGCGAACCCGCGATGCGCCCCGGCGAATACCGTGAGCAGCTCGTTCGGCGTCCAAGCCGTCCCGATTCCCGGAATCACCTCGGCCACGGAATCATGCGAGCGGATGTCCACGTCTTCAGGATTCCGTGTCGTCGTTCCATTGACCGTCCGCGCGACTCGCGTGCGGAGGATGTTGCGCTCGAAGGCGAAGTGCTCTAGCCGGACCCCCGGAGTCAGGTGCCAGCTCGGCGTGATGAAGAGGCGGTTCTGCGCGAATGCGGAAAGCGCGACGCCGGTGCGAATCTCATCATCGCGAATCGCGCCGGTACGGGAGGTCGCCGAGGAGCCGTTGATGTGCTGGTCGCGCGCGCGCTCGACGTGCGCTCGCGCGCCGACCTCCAGCTCGCTGCCAAGGGTGCCGAGCGTCCATGCGGTGCGAAGACGCGGCTCGATTCCGGCGACCTCGAAGGCGCGGTTGCGGTTGCCCGTGCTGTTACGGAAGACGAATCCGTTCCCCGTCGCATTGTACGAGTAGTCCTGGCGCTGCCAGTCGCGGGTGGTCTGGTACGCGTAGGCATTGGTGTGAATCCGCGTCAGCTGGCCGAGCGTGCGATCGTGGCTCGCGGTGATCGCGTAGCGCCGGAGACGCAGCCGATCGTTCTCCGCGGGATGCATGTGCGGATCGGCGCGATAGAGCGAGTCGGTGAGGCCGACGTAGGTGGCGTTCGACGACTCATCGTAGATGCTGAGCTTGAGCCCGAAGTCGTTGCTGCCAGCACGCACGCCGATCTTTCCGGTGAGGTCGGTGACGGAGAGCTCGAGTCCGTTGAGGTCGCGCGCAGCCTTGTGCAAGCCGCCCACCGTTCCGCGTGCGACGCCCCATGTTCCGCCGTATCCGGCCTTCACGAGCCGCGTGGCTCCGGTGCCACCCTGCACGAGCAGGCTGCCCGCGGGATCGAGCGGCGCATCGGCGGTGACGTAGTTGAGCACGCCCCCGATCGTCTGGGGGCCGAAGAGAATCGAGCCGCTTCCCTTCAGGAGCTCCAGCCGCTCCATGCGCTCGATCGGCGGCGAGTAGTACATCTCCGGCTCACCGTAGGGAGCGAGCGTCACGGGGACGCCATCCTCGAGCACGAGCAGGCTGCGGCTCCGGTCGGGATCGAGGCCGCGGATGCCGATGTTCGCGCGGAGTCCCGCACCCTCCTCCTGCTGAACGTGGACTCCCGGAATGATCCGAAGCGCTTCGTTCGCGGAAAAAGGCTGCTGGGCGAGTAGCTGTCTGCCCGAGATTGCCGCCGCGGATCCGGGGATGCGCGCAAGGGCGTCCGTGCGCTCGCCAATGACCTGTACACGCGCGAGCTCCTGGCTGGCTACTCCGAGTCGCCAGTTCGCGGTGATCGTCTCGCGCTCCCGGATGACCACGACCCTTCGCGCCGATGCCGCACCGATCCGGCGAGCCTCGAGCTCGTACGCCCCTGTCGGCGCGCCTTCGATCCTGTACGTCCCGAGCGAATCGGTGACCGCGAAGAGTGTCGTTCCGACCACGATCACGGTGACGTCCGGCGCCGGTGCTCCGGAGTCGGCGAATCGCACGGTTCCGGTGACGGAGCCCGTGCCCGGGCTCGCCGCCGCATAGGAGACCGGGTCGGCGGGAGAGGCAGTCTGGGCGGAGATGGGTGCTGCGCCGATGGCGCAGACGAGGACGGTGGCGAGAAGCCGGGCAGGACGGGGCATTTGATCGGCTTGGTCGTTGGAGAGTTGCCGGCGACGGAATCTTCCGAGCAAGCAGTTGAGAATCATTCTCAATAGGCCCGAACCTACCCCGCCGCTCTAATCCCGTCAAGTTCTGTCGGGATTGGCCGCTGAATCGGATTGTTCTCCAACTGCTGGTCGGCCACGGCCTCCGGTGTTCGGCCCGCGCCTCCGGGGCGCACCATCGGGCCATGCGCTGAAGCCCGAGGCCGGATCCGTTCAGCTGGTGAATCAATCGGCGTTGCGTTTGAGCCAGCATTGAGTTGCATTTGCCTCATCACCTCCGTATCGAAGTCCCATCGCAGCGAAATGTCGGCGGCTCGGACCGTGCAACCCCAACCGATCCATGGAAACAGTCCTCACCCGAACGCAGTCCGAGCTGGTTGCCGCCGAGCGAAAGCTGGTGCTCGAGGTCCGCGACGCACTCGGTCGCGCGGATGGGCCCGCGGCCGATGTCGAGCGAATGGCAGGCGTGCTCACCGAGATGGATGAGCTCTTCCTGCTGGTGATCGTCGGCGAGTACAACACCGGGAAGTCCACTTTCATCAACGCACTGCTCGGCGATGAAGTGTTCGAGATGGGCGACCTTCCCACCACCCGCACCATCTCGATCCTGCGCTTCGGCGAAGCCGGCACTCCCGAGAAGATCGGTGAGCACACCCGGGTCTTCCGCTACCCGCTCGACTTCCTCCGCGAGCTCGAGATAGTCGACACGCCGGGAACGAACTCCATCGATCGCATGGAGGAGGAGATCACCCGCGGCTTCGTGCCGCGCGCGGACCTCATTCTTTTCGTCACCAGCCTGCTCCAGCCGCTCACCGCGAGCGAGCTGGATTTCCTCGGCCACATCCGCGACTGGGGAAAGAAGGTCATCTTCATCGTGAACGGCGCGGACCGCCGCAATACGGTGGAGCAGCTCGGTCGGGTGCGCGAGTATCTCGAGCGCGAGGTCCGCAGCCGCCTGGGTCAGCAGTCGCCGACGATCTACATGGTGAGCGCCCTCGAGGCGCTCCGGGCGAAGACCGCGGAGCCGCCGCAGGCGATGAGCACGCTCGATCCGCACAACCAGTATCCCGAGCTCGAGCGCTACATCGTCGAGACGCTCCGCGAGACCGACCGCATACGCCTCAAGCTCCTCTCGCCGCTCGGCGTCGTCCGGCACGTGGTGACGACGAACCTCGCCTCGCTCGACGGCCGGCTCGAGGTCGTGCACGAGGATGGCCGCGTGCTGCGCTCCATCCGCGAGCAGCTCGATCGCTACGTCGCCGACATGCAGGCCGACTCGCACCGATATCTCGCCGATGTGAAGAACGTCCTGTACGAGATCGAACGCCGGGGGCACGCCTGGTTCGAGGACACGATACGCATCGGCAACATCAACCTGCTGCGAAACAAGGATGCCGTCGAGAACCGCTTCCGGAACGAGGTCGTCGCCGACGGCCCGCAGCAGATCGAAAAGGTGGTCCACCAGATGGTGGACTGGCTGGTGCGCAACAACATGAAGTTGTGGAACGCCGCGTTCACCGAGGTGCAGACGCACACCGAGCGGCTGCGCAAGAAGGGCGCGCTCGCCCCGCAGGGCGGCACGGAGTTCAACTACAACCGCGAGGAGCTGTTCGCGCGCCTCCGCGCGCCCGTCGAGAACCGCCTTGGCCAGTTCGACGTCGACCGCGAAGCGCGCGAGATCGTGGCCGCGGTGAAGGAATCGCTGGCGCAGACCTTCGGCGTGAACGTTCTCGCGGTGGGGCTGGGTGCCGTGCTCGTCACGATCTTCACCACCGCCGCGCTCGATCTCTCGGGTGTCGTCACGGCGACGATGCTCGCGCTCGCCGGCTGGCTCATCCTCCCTGCACGCCGCCGGAAGCTGATGAAGCAGCTCCACGAGACGATAGCTAAGCTGAACGTCGATCTCGCTGCGCTGCTTTCCACGAACTTCGAGGAGCAGCTCCGTCTGTACGAGCGGCAGATGCTCGAAGTGATCGAGCCGTACGAGCGGTTTTTGGAGGCCGAGCGCAGGAAGGTTGAGCAGGGCGTTGCGGAGCTGCGCGCGATCGACGGCAGGATAACCGAGCTCGAATCGCGGATCGAGGAGATGTTTCCCGAGGGTGCGGCGGCGCAGGCGCAGCGGTGACTACCGTCGAACGCAGTTGCGCCGCAAGCTGCGCCGTTACTGCAGCGCGTTTGCTGCAGGCTTCGGTTTTCGGCTGATGCGTTGCGGACGTCGGGACGCTCCCGACACCGGGGATCGGGCTGTCAGCCGGTCCGCGACGGCAGCCTGTGGCGGCTGGCTTCAGCTTCTCGCTTCAGGCTGCAAACGTCGGGACGCCCACGATGTAAGGGAGAGTCCCGAGGCATTCCGAGCTCATCGATGGGGTTGGGGATTGTGGATCGATCCTTCGCCGCGAGAGCGCCAACCGTCTCCGCTGCCCGTGATGCCCGCACGGGCACGTCTCGTCGTCCGCAGCTTTCAGCCAGCCGCTGGAGCTATCAGCGTCAGGCTGATGTTGCCGATCAGTTTTCAAACGCTCTCGGCAAGCCGCCGCGGCCGGCCTGCTCCGGAACAGCGCCAGCATCAAGGACGTTGAGAAGCAACAGTGAGAGATGACATGGACACCCGCCTGCGACTGAGCGTCCTCGACCAGTCGCCGATCTCCGAAGGCTCGACCGGCGTCGACGCACTCCGAAACACGCTCGACCTGGCGCGCGCCGCGGACCGCCTCGGCTATCACCGCTACTGGGTCGCCGAGCACCACGGCACGCCCATGCTCGCGTGCGCGAGTCCCGAAGCCTTGATCGGACCCATTGCCGCCGCCACCAGCAACCTCCGCGTCGGAAGCGGCGGGGTGATGCTGCCGCATTACAGCCCGCTCAAGGTCGCGGCGACCTTCAGCATGCTCGCGGGGCTCTACCCCGGGCGCATCGACCTCGGGCTCGGACGCGCCGCGGGCACCGATCCCACCACCACCTTTGCGCTTCAACGCGACAGAAGCCACGCCGCGCCCGACGACTTTCCTCAGCAGCTCGCGGAGCTTCTCGCCTACATCGGCGACAGCATGCCGGCCAACCATCCCTTCGCTCGACACGCGCGTACGCTGCCCGGACTGCCGGAAACTCCGGAGCCATGGCTCCTCGGCTCGTCTCCCCAGAGCGGAATCTGGGCGGCGGAGCTCGGGCTGCCGTACGCGTTCGCGGATTTCATAAGCCCCGCCGGCGTGGAGATCGCCGCGCGCTATCGGGAGAGTTTCGTCGCATCGGCCTGGCAGGCGGAGCCGCGCGTCATGGTCGCTGTCTGGGTGGTCTGCGCCGACACCGAGGAGGAGGCAAGGCATCTCGAGTCCAGCTCGAAGATGGCATTCACTCTGCTCCAGCAGGGCGAGCTCATTGCGGTACCGTCGCCCGGGAAGGCGCTCCGGTTCCTCGCCGATCAACCCCCACGTCCACGGGGGCTCACCCGCGCGCGCCGCCGGATCGTCGGCTCACCCTCGATGGTGCGCGAAGGAATCGAAAGGGTGGCCAGGGAGTACAACGCAGACGAAGTGATGGTGGTGACGATCACCTGGGACCACGCCGCGCGACTGAGATCCTACGAGCTGATCGCCGAGTCCTTCGAGCTGGCAATGGATGCGCGTACCATGGGTGCGGCCTCCGGTACCGCCCTCACGCCGTGAACGCAGTAAGTCCGTGATGTCGAACAAACCGTCCCGTCGTTCGCAGCAAACAGCCAGCCGCTGGAGCTATCAGCATCAAGCCGATGTTGCCGAGCGGTTTCTCACGCTTTCAGCACACAGCTGCAGCCTGAGCTTCAGGCTGATGTTGCGGATGCAATAGCGCTGAAAAAGTGGTGACGACATGAAGGTGGAGATCTATTCGGACGTAGTCTGTCCCTGGTGCTACATAGGGCTGCGTCGCTTCGAGCGCGCGCTCGCCGGTTTCTCCGGCGCCAGCGATGTGGTGGTCGTCTTCAGACCCTACCAGCTCGACCCGGCGGCGCCGGCAGAGCCCTTCCCGCTGCGTGACCGACTTGCACGGAAGTTCGGCGCGCGAGCGGATGACATGGTGGAGAACGTGACCCGCACCGCCGGGGCGGAGGGCATTGAAATCGACTTCGACATCGGGGTCGCGGCCAACACCCTTGCCGCTCACCGGCTCCTGTGGCTGGTCGAGCGGGACCATGGGCCCGCCGTTCAGCGCGATCTTGCGACACGATTGTTCGCCGCGCATTTCACCGAGGGGATCGACGTCGGAGATCGCGATCGGCTCGTCGAGATCGCGTCCATCGCCGGGCTGGATCACGATCGCGTCAGGGCGCTGCTGGACTCCGACGAGGGCGGCCCCGAGGTGAGTGCAGCGATTCGCGCTGCGCAGCGGATGGGCATAAGCGCGGTGCCGACGTTCATCATCGATGATCGATACGTGATACAGGGAGGCCAGCCGGCGCCTGTTTTTCTCCAGGCGCTCGAGACCGCCGCGCGCGACGCTGCGGTGCCCACGACCGATTGAAGCCCGCGCCGCACCCGCATGCGCAGCGCGAAAGACACGCAATTCAGGGAGGACTCGATGGACTACAGAAAGCCGGACGACGATGAGCTCAGGCAGAAGCTCACACCGATTCAGTACAAGGTGACGCAGAAGGAAGGAACCGAGCCCCCCTTCCGGAACGAATACTGGGACAACCACGAGCACGGCATCTACGTGGACGTGGTTTCGGGCGAGCCGCTATTCAGCTCGCACGACAAGTTCGAGTCCGGGACGGGCTGGCCGAGCTTCACGAAGCCACTCGTCGCGGACAACGTGACGACGAAGAAGGATCGCAAGCTGTTCATGACCCGCGTCGAGGTACGTTCGGCGCAAGGCGACTCGCACCTCGGCCACGTCTTCGAGGATGGCCCCGCACCCACGGGTCTTCGCTACTGCATGAACTCCGCGTCGATGCGGTTCATACCCGTCGCGAAGCTCGAGGAGGAAGGCTACGGCGAGTATCTCCCGCTCTTCACCGGCGTGTCACAGGGGAGCGAGCCAGGGAAGGACACCCGCTGATCTGCATTCCCTACTGCGTACTGGGTACTGCGTACGCTTCCGGCACTACGTACTGCGCACGGACTGCGTACCGGGTACTGCGTACACGCTTCTGCGTATTGCGTACTGGACCAGCGGAAGACAGAGGCGGAACCCGCCTGCAGTACCTGGTACGCCCTTGGTGCGAAGTACTCGATTCGCAGTTCGTGCGCAGTGCAGGAAGCGTACGCAGTACCCCAGTACGCAGTCCATGCGCAGTACGCAGTGCAGGAGGCGTACGCAGTACTCGATGCGCAGTCCATGCGCAGTGCAGGAAGCGTACGCAGTACCCAGTACGCAGTACCCTCAGAACATCGCTTGGAGCTGCACGACGAGCTCGCCCTTCCGCGACACCGGACGGTCGGAGCGATCGATCCAGTTCACCTGCATGCGGGCACGATCCTCGGGAGCGAGAAGGTTGAAGCCTATCGTGGTCCAGGTGGATCTGCTGTAGGCCGTCGTCGTCGTCGTGGCGAGCGTCTCGTGAATCTGCTCCCACTTCACGAGCGGCTGGAGCCAGGGACGGACCCGGTATGCGGCGAGCACGTACGCGCTGCGCGCGTTAATGCTCGTCGTCGCGTTGGTGGGGCCTTCGCGCTCGATGATCTCACCTTCGAGAACCGCGTCGCCCGGCATCCAGCGCGCATCGTATCCCCAGCGATGGTCGGCGCCCTGGCCCGCCCACTTCCCGCTCACGCTGAGCATCGTCATCGGCATGAGCGTCAGCCGGCCGGCCGCTAGCTGCTTCCCGTCCGGATTGCTGGTCCGGTTCGCTCCTTCGCCATCGACGATGGCCGCGCTGAACGCGCCTAAGCGCGGAATATCGATGTATCCGAACACGCCGCGGTCGCGCCGCGGAGACAGCCTGTCGGCCCCAAGGGACCGGTTCGCGCTGATGATGATCGACGAGGACGTCATGGCCTCGAGCGAGAAGGGCGTGCGCGCCTGCCCGATGAGCAACGCCGGTCGCAGCATCCTCACAATGGGAATCAGGGTATCCGTCGGTGCGATCTGCACGAACGCGTCGGTGACCTGGAACGCCGGGACGGTGTCGCCGCCCGACCTGCCCACGGCAGCGAGATCGGTCTGAAGCTTGAGCGCGATGAAGGGCGCGGGCAGCGCCTGCAGCCCGAGCCGGGCGCGGTGCAGTGTGAAGGACAGCGTGTCATCGCGAAGGGTCTCGCGCACCGACAGATAACCGGAAACCCGGGGCTCGCGCGTGAGAGACCGCGTGGAGATCACCACGTTCGGCGCGACCGGATACTGCGCCCGCAGCGGCACACTGTACGTCGCGACAGCCATCGTTCCGAGAAGCAGCGGGAACCAGCGGGTGGACGGCGAGCGGGATGTGGTAGTCACCTGGAATGATGGTGGAGGTTGATCCTACGGCGTCGACCTCGCGAGAAGCTCCGTCACGAGTCGGGCGATAGACAGTTGCGTGGGATTCTCTCCGATGATTCCGCGTATTTCCTCACGAAGCCCGGCGCCTGTGCTGCCCGCACGCGCAACGAGCAACGGGATGCGGCTGTCCTGGGCGGAAGGGCTTCCGTGCCAGGACCGATACCGACCCGAGAAGTAGAATCGCTGCTCGATCGGCACATCGGTGCCGGAACGCGCGAGCAGGAGCACATCGCCCGCACGATGTCCGTAGGGACCTGCGCCGAGCCCCTCGAGTCGCGACTCCAGCTCCACAAGGTCGGGTCGCGGGTTGCTCGCGAGCCATGTCCCGACCGGAACGAGCTTCCCCCCATCCCACACCTGGAAGGGCAGCGCATCCTGTCCGGGAGGACGCGGCGGCCGGCTGAAGATCACGTCGATCGCTCCGCGCAGCTCCGGAACGCCCGCGCCCGACCTGGTCGCAGCGTCGAAGGCGCGAATCACGGGCAGGACATCCTCCTCCCACCGGGGCGCCGTCTTCCATTCGCATCGATCGCCGGCATTCACGCAGGTCGAGCGGTCCGCGACGTAGACGTAGGCGAACGCCCCCTGGTACGCGACCGTGGCCTGGAAGTCCTGCTCATCATCATCCAGGTCGAGGGCCATCTCGCGCATCCGGAACCCGGTTTTCGCGATCACCGCCGAGGGCTCATCATCTCCCTCGGCGCCAAGTGCGTGAAGGTCGTCTCCGAGAACGGGCGTGTGGCCATGGTCGGAGACGAAGATGATGTACGTACCATCGATCGCACTCGCAGCACGGTAGGTGTCGAGCACCAGCCCGACGCTCGAGTCGACTACCTGCCGCAGGTAGCGGCGCTGGTCGGGCAGCGGGTTCTCGCTGACGTGGGTGTAGAGATCGATGCCCGGAAAGTAGATCGTCTGGAGGTCGGGGATCCCGTGCTCCTCGAGGCTGCCCACGAGACTCTCGATGGAGCTGTGATCCAGCGTGGCGAACACCTCCTCCTCGAGCCCCTCGCCTTCGTCATCGTCGGTCAGTCCGGTAGCCACTGCCTCGATCAGCTCACCCAGCGCGCCCGGATCGGGTGTGGTCAGGAGGTCGGCGCCGCGATGAACCTGCGAGAGCGAGACGTAGGATCGAACACCGGCCATCTCGTAGATCGTCGGAACCCTGATCGCCCCGCCCACGAGGTCGTCCGTGTACGTCCTGACTGCGTCCTCATGATCGGTGACGGAGACCGGCGCGGGTGCATAGAAACGCATCTCCTCCCGCACGAACCATTCGTTGCCGGGCACGCCATTCCGGGCGGCAGGCTCGCCCGTGAAGAGCGCGGTCCATGCGGCAACCGTGGTGGAGGGAAGGATGGTCAGCACTCCCGGAACCGCATACGCATGTCCGAACAGTCCCGAGTCGATGCTCTCGGCGCCAAGGACGGACGCGATGTTGGGAGCACCCCCCTCGCGGATGGCGTGGAGAAGCTCATCCTCGCCGACACCGTCCAATGCGATCAGAAGCACGCGCGTCGTTCCCCGCGCAGGTCGCATCGGATCGCGCAGGCGCTTCTCGCCCCCCTGGGCAATCAGCTCGCCTACCTCCGTGACCGGCTTGCCAGTCAGCATCATCCAGCCGAGCACGGCGACAATGAGCAGGCCGATGGCGGCGAGGCCGATCCAGGTGAGGCGGCGCATTGTGGTCGTCGTTCCCTTGCGCGGTGAGTGTCACTGTTGCCCGTTCCCGCTTCCAATTGCCACGCTGATGCCGTCAATGCGTTGCTCGATTGCGTCGCGGGCGGCGGTGAATATATGTGGTCGCACCGGGTTCGGGGCCGACAACCTCTCGTTCGGGCCGACAATCTCCTCGTTTCGGGACTGACAATCTCCTCGCTCCCGATACCGGGGCGACGCGGGTTTCGGACGACGCTTCCCTCGCTGCCGATACCGGCGAAGCGCGGTCCCAACCGAGCGCTTTCGAGACAGCCGGCACCTCCGACCGCCCGCGAGCCGGTCATGTCGACGCGCATTCGCGTGACGCACACCACAGTCATGTCGCGTTGGTTTCGCCTCCACTGCCCCATTCGTCGAAAGTGAGATCAGGCCGATGGCATCGGCCCGGGATGGCATCGCGCACGCCTCAGGCTGAGGCCGACGCCCCGACGCTCCCGCGCCTGCTGAATTACTCCCGTGGAGGGCGAACTCATGTTCGAATCGATCGTCGAGCTCTTTCCCATCGAATGGCGCGGTGCGCTGATGGTTCTCACCGCACCGCTGCGCTGGATTCCCGAGTGGCAGTCAATCCTGCTGGGATCGATCACGTCAGGCCCGAGTACGGCGGCGGTGGTGATAGCGTCGGTGACGCTGCTCGCGCCCGTACTGCTGCTCATCGCCGGCATGTGGTGCACGATGGCCTCGATGTACACGCTCCCGTTCCGGTCCGGACGTGGCGGATTCATCACCGCGCTGCTGATGGCGTGGTGGGATGCCGGCCGCTGCATCTGGCTGTTCTGGACCGGGATGATTCGCGTTGCCGTAGCGCTCGTCGGCTGGGTGATCGGCTCGCTGAGGTTCGGCCTCCTCCTCGTTCGTAACGTGCTCATCGGGCTGGTCCGGTCGCCGCTGACGGTGCTCGACTGGACGTCGCGCAGCTACTTCCAGCCCGGCGTGCCCTGGATCGCGTTCCTCGTGCTGCTGATCTGGTCGGCCGTGGAGGCGACGGTGTTCACCTTCACCCTCCACCCGACACTCAATGAGGTTTTCGCGGGCTTGACGGGCTTCGAGCCGAACCCGCGCGTGATGGGTCCGCTCCTCTGGCTGTTCCTCTTCATGCTCGTTGCGGGCAGCTTCGCCTGCGTCCAGGTGCTCGGCGAGGCGATCAAGGGGCGCAAGATCGGTGCGATCATTCAGATGGTGGTGGTGGAGAGCGCGGTGATGTTCTTCGAGGTGATCTTCCTCTACCGCGAGCTCATTGATGCGATCACTCCCTGGATCGCGCAGCAGTCGGGTGGCGAGGTGCAGCTAGGCATCATGGCGACGCTGGCGCTCGCGTCGTTCGGGTGGCTCGGCGTTCGCGGCATGTCCTGGTTCCTGTTCGGCCGCTACGGTACGCCCGCGCTGCTTGCAGTCCTCTCGCGGCAGACCATCACCCAGGATGGCGCGGTAGTGGCCATTCCGGCGCCGGTGCAGCCGGAGCTCTGGCGCGCGCCCGTGGATGCTCTCAAGGCGGAGACGCAGTGGTTCCACGACGAGGCGAAGCGGATGTTCGAGCTGATATCACTCCCGGTGCTCCAGCTGCTTGCGGTGGCGCTCAACTTCGCCGTCGTGGCCGTGCAGTCACGCCCGATGTTCATCGTTCCCTTCCGCACCATGGAGGACATGATGGCCGCCATGCCGCTCGGCTCGGCGCGGGAAACTCGCCTCGAGCGTCCGTCGTGGACGCCGGGTGTCCGCACGCCGCGCGATCCGATGCCCAAGGTGGCGTCGTGAGCCGCGTGGTTGGTGGTACGATGAGGCCGAGCCTCATCGCGAGGGGACGCAGGGGGGCCGCCGTGGTGGCGCTCGTTGCCATTGCGGCGTGCGTTCCCTCGTCCGACAACCCCAGGATCGCGCGCTCGACGCTGGTGATCGGCATCGATGTCAGCGGCTCGTTCATGAGAGGGGGCCGCTACGAGAGCTCGATCGACTTCGCGGCAAATTACCTGTACGCACACCTCCGCGGACTCGGCGACCTCAAGCAGCCGACCGCGGTGTTCGTCGGTTCGATCGGCGGCGACGCAGCACAGGAAACGAAGTCCTTCCAGCCGATTCACACCTTCCAGAACATGAGCGTCGCTGAGATCGCGGCGTATCTCCGGAAGGAATATCCGGCACGCGACGGGCTCACCGACTTCAATCCCTTCTTCGAGCGCGTGGCCACGCTGGTAAAGCGGCAGAACCTCATTCTCTCGCCGCTGAACGTCGTGCTGTTCACCGACGGTCTTCCCGATACGCCCGTCGAGAAGGGAGACAGCCTGAGCCGCTACGCGAGGATCGACGTCAGCAAGCTCGAGTACATCTCCAAGAGCGTGACGGTGCGCGTGCTCTATCCATCGCCGACCGTGGCGGTGCACTGGGAGCGTAAGGTGCCGCGCCGTCGCGTTCGCATGTGGACCGTCGACAACGAGGTGATGGAGACCTGGTCGAAGCACCACCGCGCGGGCGTTCCGCCGGAGCAGCAGGACGAGCTCTGGAAGTGGATCAACGACAACGTGGACTTCCGCGTGCGGAGCGTGGGCATACTATAAACCACTGCGTACTGCGCACGAACTTCGTACGGGGTACTGCGTACGTCTCCGGCACTGCGTACTGCGCACGTACTTCGTACGGAGTACTACGTACGTCTCCGGCACTGCGCACTGCGCACGCACTTCGTACGGGGTACTGCGTACGTCTCCGGCACTGCGCACTGCGCACGCACTTCGTACGGGGTACTGCGTACGTCTCCGGCACTGCGCACTGCGCACGCACTTCGTACGGGGTACTGCGTACGTCTCCGGCACTGCGTACTGCGCACGTACTTCGTACGGAGTAGTTCGTACGTTTGCTGCGCTGTGCTTGCACGCAGCTCGTAGGCCGTGCTTCGGAAATGGCTGCCTACCGGGTACTTTGTACGGCTACAGCGGCAGACGCCGGACGGGCGAAAACGCCCGGAGCGTCCGCCCTCGAGGTATCCAGTACGCAGCACGCAGTCGCGTGCGCAGTACTCTGTACGCAGTACGTGCGCAGTACGTAGTGCCCGAAGCGTACGCAGTACTCGGTACGCAGTCTCCCTTAGCGCGTTCGGATGATTGTGAAGCTCACCGCTGATGGCGCGCTGCCAAGGGCTATCGAGCTCGTCGCTCCGGCGCCCACCGAAAAGCGAAGGAACGAGGATCCGCCACCCACGGGGCTCACGGTGACCGGCGTTCCGGATGTGAGGGCGCGGGTCGCGAGCGGAAAGCCTTCGGGTATCAGCTCCGCGTAGATGTCCCGGAAATCCCAGCTCGGCTGCTGGTGAACGACATCGGTGGGGACGAGGTTGTCGGCTATGAGCGAGGTCGTCCAGTCCCGGAACAGCAGGGTCGCGCCGGAGCCGAAGGTCTGAGCCAGGTTCGCACGGCCCGACAGCCCCGAGTTCACCAGCTGGTACCACTCCGTCGCATCGGGGGTGCTGCTCCGGTCCGCCGCGTAGCGCAGGAACGACCAGATGGCGCCGCGAGTGGGCAGTTTCGAGTCGTCCGCATACGGCGAGTTCGCCTCGGTGTTCTCCAGGAAGTCCGCGTAGCGGCCGAAGTTCGAGATCATGTTGCCGTTGGCGGCATCGAGAAATCGTTGCGAAAGACGCAGCGTGGCAACGTCGATGTTGCCGCGCGGCTCGAGTCCCGTCTCCGCGTAGAAGAGCAGCTCCTCCGCGATGTGACTCAGTCCCTCGTTCAGCCAGACCTCCTCGAACTCCGTCGCGGTGGTGCTGATGTACAGCCGCCGCGCGGAGTTGATCAGGTGCTGGTACTCGTGTGCGAGGAGACTGCGCGCGCGAGACTGGACCGTGGCCTTTGTGAACTTGTTCCCGTTCACGGCGCCATTCGGGTCCGGGACCATGAGGTAGACGATCTCGCCGACGTTGCTGGTGGCGCATCCCGGGACGCTGTTCGTGGTCGTGGTAGGGAAGAGATCGCGCGCGAAGAAGAAGCCCGCGGTGAAGGCGCCGGTGTTGTTGGCAGGCGCAAGCCCGTTCACCGCACTCGTGTAGAAGAGCAGGATGCGCCCGTTCCCGTCGATGTCCGTCGGCTGGCCGAACGCCCGGGTGTCCACCGGATCGACCAGCGTGTCGAAGGTCACACCGAACGACTGGTATTCCGCGTCGGTGAAGCCACCAGCGGGATTGTCGACATCGGCGACGACGATGGCGCGGTTGGTGATCGCCACGACGCGCCCTGTCCGCGTCAGCGGGACGTCGCATGCATCGGTGCCGCTCGCATTCAGCGTGAAGGTCTGGCCCACGGTCGGCGCCGACGGAATGACCTTGAGCGATACCGCAGACGTACGCCGACGGTTCGCCATCCACTGCCGCGCGCCCGCCAGCCGCGTTTCCAGGGCGGCGGCCTCCATTCGGCGAAGCCCGCCGTGAAAGTCATCGCGCGATCTCGAGGCCGAGCCGAGGGCGAGTGAGGCAAGCGCGCCCTGGCCGCCGAGCTCTGCGGCGGA
>JBGTMW010000142.1:0-6532 GCA_041743365.1 Gemmatimonadaceae bacterium | reverse complement strand
CCTCGCCGCTCGACCCCGCGGCTACCAGCCTTCCCGTGCAGGCTGCATTCGTTCCCTGGCTGGCCGACGTCCTGACCCAGCGCCTGGGAGGCGGGGGAGCGATCGCGGCCACGCCGGGAGCCTCGGTTGGGCGCCCGCCGTGGGCGGATGGCGTGGAGGGCCCGGAGGGCGCGCGCGTCGTCCTCTCCGGGTCGACCGTCACGGCTCCGGATCGAAGCGGCGTGTATTTCCTGCTTCGCGGAAGCGAGCGGGTCGGCGCGATCGTCGTGAACGGCGAAGCCGCCGAGTCGGAGCTCGGCAGACTGGACGATGAAGCGCTGGCTGCGCGCTTTTCGGGAAGCGAGGCCTCGGTCGTCGCCGATTCCCGGGAATGGGTCCGCTCGGTGTTCGCCGCGGCGGACCGCCGACCGCTCCTCGTACCATTCCTGGGAGCAGCGCTGCTGGCGCTGGTCGCCGAATCGGCCATCGCGGGCGCGGGAGGCCGGAGAACGGAGTGACGAGTGTGGAGCAGGGAAACCCGGCCGCAATCATCTTCCGCAAGCGGCTGCTTCCATGGTCGGAAACGTTCATCGCGGCGCAGACAGGCGCGATGTCCCGTTATCATCCCGTGCTCACCGGATACTCGCGCGACCCTCGCGGAGCGGGGTACCTGACCGGGCGTGACGTTGTCGTACTGGCCGAGCACAGCCTGATCCCCGGACTCGGCAAACTGATGCTCAAGACCGGGCGCGTTCCGGGCCGTTGGCTCCGCGCCATGGCGGCCAGGTCGCCGGTGCTCGTGCACGCACACTTCGGCACGAACGCTCCGCCGGCAGTCCTGATCGCACGGAAGCTCGGGCTTCCGCTCATCGTCACCTACCACGGAGTCGACATCACCGCCGTACCACGCACCGCCCGGCAGGACTCGAAGCGCCGCAGCGTCTTCGATGCAGCTGACCGCGTACTCGCCGTCTCGCGATTCATCGCCGATGCGCTTCGCGCTGCGGGGTGCCCCGAAGGGAAGATCCTCGTGCACTACATCGGCGTCGACACCGACTACTTCTCTCCCGGCGACGAGCGGCGCATTCCCGGACGCGTGCTGTTCGTCGCGCGCCTCGTCGCGAAGAAGGGGCTCATCCACCTCATACGAGCGATGGAGCGCGTCCAGCGAACCTTCCCGGACGCGGAGCTCATCGTGGCGGGTGATGGTCCCCTTCGGCACCAGCTCGAGCGTGAGGCCGCTGACCGACGTGTGCGGTGCACCTTCCTTGGGGTCCGCACGCCG
This sequence comes from Gemmatimonadaceae bacterium, assembly GCA_041743365.1. GTDB lineage: Bacteria > Gemmatimonadota > Gemmatimonadetes > Gemmatimonadales > Gemmatimonadaceae > JANPKQ01. Next base: position 5,268 of record JBGTMW010000142.1, on the reverse strand, counting down.
GAGGAGGTGCGTTCCCTCATGCGCAGCGCCAGTGTGCTGTGCGGGCCGGGCGTGACAGCACGAAGCGGCGACGCAGAGGGGCTGGGAATCATTTTCCTCGAGGCGCAGGCCGTTGGCCTGCCGGTGGTCGCATCGACATCGGGCGGCATCGGCGAGGGGATCGTCGACGGCGAGACCGGCGTTCTGCATCCACCCGGCGACGAGGACGCGCTTGCCGCGCACCTCCTCGCGCTGCTGTCGGACCCCCATCTGCGCGAACGCTTCGGTGCCGCGGGGCGCGCACACGTTCTCCGCAACTTCGACCTCCGTCGCCAGACATCGGCGCTGGAGGCGATCTACGACGACGTCGTCTCCGCCCCCCGCGCGGCGCGGGGGATGACTGCATAATGGCTCTCGTTTCCCTTCTGGATGCCTTCGCCGAGCTTCCGACCTTCCGGGAGCTTGCAGCGACGCTGCCCGCGCCGGGAGAGCAACGCACGGTCGCCGGGCTCGCGGGATCGAGCGACGCGGTGATGGTGGCTACGCTGGCTCGACAGCTTCCCGCCCGGTTCATCGTCGTCGTCGCCGACGGTGTTCCCGATGCGGAGCGGTGGCTGGCCGACCTCGACTCCCTCGTCGACGCCACGCCGGTGGTGCTGTACCCGCCGCGAGAGGGTTTCGGCGAGGTGGAGCCGCACGCCGAAGTGGCGGGCGAACGCGTGGAGACCCTGGAGCGCATCGGGCGGGGAGAGGCTCGAATACTCCTGACGACGCCTCGCGCGATACTGGAGCGCACGCGCCTGCCGGGCGCCGTGCGCGCGGTACGCGTCGAGCTGCGGAAGGGTGAGACGCGACGCCCCGAGACTCTCGCCGCGCACCTCGAGTCGATCGGGTACGAGCGTGTCACGATGGTCGAGGACGTGGCGCAGTTCAGCGTGCGCGGCGGGATCTTCGATGTCTATGGCTTCGGGATGGCCGATCCGGTGCGCCTGGAGTTCTGGGGCGATGAGATCACCGAGATGCGCCACTTCGACCTGCACACCCAGCGGTCCACGCGCGCGGCGGACTATGCGCTCGTGCTTCCCGTGGACGGGAGCGTCGCCGACGCCGCCGGCGAGTTCGACCGCGTGAGCGTCGCCGACCTCTGGTCGCCGGACACGATCGTCGTGTTCCCCCTTGGCGTCCGGCTCGAGAGTGAGCTCGAGCGAACATGGGACGAGGCTTCGCATCACATCGAGCTGGCGCGGAAGCGTGGCGAGGACGCTCCCGAACGCGACGAGCTGTATCAGCGGCCCGACGCGGTGATGGGAGCCCTGATGTCCTTCGGTCGGATCTCGGTTCGCGCCGCGGTGGGCAGCACCGATGCCGCACCGGTCATCTTTCCGACACGGTCGCCCGACCAGATAGACCGTGACGTGAAGCGGCTGCGCCGCATCGTCCGCGACGGGGTGCCGACGATCATTCTCTGCGACAACGCGGGGCAGGCGGAACGGCTCGACGAGCTGCTCAACGAAGCGACCGATTCACCGTCGCCCGCGGCGCTTTCCATCGGCGTGCTCGACGGGGGATTCATCATCCCGCCGCGCGGCGCGACGGAGCCCGGGCTCCGGATTCTCACCGACCACGAGATCTTCAGACGCGCGCGACGCATTCGCAGGGCGCGCCGATATGGAACCGGTGCATCGCTCGAGACGATAACCGCGCTCAAGCCGGGCGATTTCGTGGTCCACCTCGAGCACGGCATCGGGATCTATCGTGGCATCGAGACGATCTTCGTGAAGGAGACCACCGTCGAGGTGGCGGTGCTCGAGTACGAGGGCGGCGACCGCCTTAACGTGCCGCTGTACCGGATCGACCAGATCGAGAGGTATCGCGCGGCGAGCGATACGGGCGGCGACGCGCCGCCTCCGCGGCTGCACAGGCTCGGCGCCAAGCGCTGGGCCGCGCAGCGCGAGAAGACCCGGGCGGCGATCCAGGAGATGACTGTCGAGCTTCTGGACCTGTACGCGCGTCGCAGGATCGCGACGCGCCCGCCGCACTTTCCGGACACCGCATGGCAGCGACAGCTCGAGTCCTCGTTCCTCTTCGAGGATACCCCGGATCAACGGCGCGCCACCGATGACGTGAAGCGCGACATGGAGGGCCCGCGGCCGATGGACCGCCTCCTCGTGGGGGACGTCGGCTATGGCAAGACGGAGATTGCCGTGCGCGCGGCGTTCAAGGCCGTGCAGTCGGGCCGTCAGGTCGCGGTGCTCGTGCCGACGACGATTCTCGCGGACCAGCATGCGCGCACCTTCGGCGACCGTCTCGCCGACTTCCCGGTTTCGGTGCGCGTCCTCAGCCGCTTCCAGACTCCGAAGGAACAGCAGGAGGCGCTCGCCGCGGTGAAGGAGAAGAAGGTGGACGTGCTGATCGGCACGCACCGCCTGCTCAGCCCGGATGTGCACTTCGCCGACCTGGGCCTGATAGTGGTGGACGAGGAGCACCGCTTCGGCGTGAAGCACAAGGAGCGTCTCAAGCAGATGAAGCTCCAGACGGACGTAGTCACCCTTACCGCGACGCCGATACCGCGCACGCTGCATCTCTCGCTGGCGGGGCTCCGCGACATGACGCTGATGCAGACGGCGCCGCGCGACCGGTCACCGGTGCTGACCTTCGTCGAGCCGATGGACGATGCGCTGATCGAGGAGGGAATCGCACGAGAGCTCGACCGCGGCGGGCAGGTGTTCTTCGTGCACAATAGAATCGAGACCATCGAGGCGATGTCCGACCATCTCCGCCGACTCGCGCCGCGCGCCACCTTCGCGGTGGCCCATGGACAGATGCGCGAGCGCGACCTCGAGGATATCATGCGGCGCTTCGTGAACGGCGACGTGCACGTGCTCGTCTCGACGATGATCGTCGAGTCGGGGCTCGATGTGCCGAACGCCAACACGATGTTCGTCAATCGCGCGGATCATTTCGGGCTGGCGCAGCTCTACCAGCTTCGTGGCCGCGTGGGGCGTTCGCATCGCCGGGCCTACTGCTACCTGCTCGTTCCCGAGAACGTCGACGAGGAAGCGGAACGCCGCCTCCAGGTGCTCGAGCACCATACGGAGCTGGGGTCGGGCTATCGAGTCGCGCTCAAGGATCTCGAGATGCGAGGGGCAGGGAACCTCCTCGGGGCGGAGCAATCGGGGTTCGTGCATGCCGTGGGGTTCGACATGTACCTGCGGATGCTCGAGGAGACCGTTCAGCGCGTGCTCCGCGGCGACTCCGCGCCCGCCGTTCAGCCGGCGGACGTGTCGCTCGACATGCCCGCGCACCTGCCCGACGACTACATCGCCTCGCAGGAGGCGAAGCTCGACCTGTACCGTCGCCTGACGCGCCTCACCGATCCGGTGGAGATAGAGCGCCTCGAGGGCGAGGTCCGCGACCGGTTCGGCCCGCTGCCACCGCCAGCGGAGCGCTTCTTTCTCAACGCGCTCCTTCGAGTGGTGGGAGGGGGGCTGGGCGTCGAAGGAATAATGGTGCGCGGGGACGAGGCCCGTGTTACCTTTCGCGAGAATGCCGTACCGCGCATGAAGGGCCTCTCGGCGGCGTTCCATGGTGTTCAGTTCAAGGCGGAGGTGCGTCGCCCACACCCGCTGTCACTCAAGCTCACGCGCCTCGGCGGCTCGGACATTCTCTCCGGCCTCGTGCGGGCGCTGCGTGGCATCTCCTGAGCCCCGCGACCCGCGGGCGCTCGCTCATCTCACCCGGATTCTTCGAATGAAACGTTTCGCTTCGCTCGCGCTGGTCGCGACCGCTACACTCGCAGGCTGCGACGGGTTCAAGGAAGCCATGACGGCGCACGTCGATGTCGTCGCGCGCGCCGGCTCCCAGGAGCTCTCCGTCACGCGGCTCGCCCAGATGATGGGCAGCGCACCAGAGATCCCGATCAGCGGCGAGACGGCCCGCGCCATCGCCGAGGTGTGGGTGAACTACCAGTTGCTGGCCCATGCAGCGGCAAGGGGCGACTCGCTCAACGCGACGAAGGACGTCGACGAGGCGATGTGGATGATGATCGCCCGGGCGAAGACGGCCAAGCTCGTGGACACGCTTTCGAAGTCGTGGAGGGGTGACACCAGCGTGACCGATGCGATCTACGCCCAGGGCAACATCCTCTCGGCGCAGCACATCCTGTTCACTACGCCTCCCGCCGCAACTCCCGCGCAGGTCGATTCCATCCGCCGTCGCGCGGAGGCGGTGCTCGCCCAGGCCAGGGCGAATCCGACTCCGACGAACTTCGCGGCGCTTGCGGCGCGCCACAGCGAGGATCCCGGCTCGAAGGACCGCGGCGGCATGTACGCCGCCTTCCCGCGCGCCCCTGCCCAGGGGGCGATGGTCGAGGAGTTCGAGAAGGGAACCGCCGCGCTCCAGCCCGGCGAGATCGGCCCGCTGGTGAGAACGTCATACGGATTCCACATCATCCGGCGTCCCTTGCTCTCCGAGGTTCGCCAGGAGTTCGGCCGGGCGCACGCCTCGGTCGGCGCCCAGGCGGCCGAAAGCACCTACCTCGCAAACCTCGAGGCCAATGCAAAGGTCGAGGTCAAGCCCAAGGGACCTGCTATCGTTCGCGCGGTCGCCGCGGATCTCGATGCGCACCGCACCGATCGCGCGGTAGTCGCGACCTCCACTGCCGGCTCGCTCCAGGCCTCGCGGGTGGCACAGTTCATTCGCTCGATCCAGCAGCCTGATCAGACGCAGCTCCGGCAGACGATCTCCCAGGTGCCGGACTCGATGCTCAACCAGTTCATCCGCCGCATGGTCCAGCAGGATCTCCTGCTCAAGCAGGCTGACAGCGCCAAGGTGGGTCCTGACAGCACCGAGATGGCCCAGATGCGCGGCGCATTCGCGCAGTGGGTGCAGATGGCCTGGCAACAGCTCAACGTGGCTCCCGCACAGCTGGCGGACACTGGAAGATCCGGAAATGATCGCGAGCGCGTAGCCTCCGAGCGAGTGGAGCGATACATGGATGCCCTGCTCGCCGGCCAGGCCCAGTTCGTTCAGGTGCCGGAGCCCCTGGAGCAAATGCTCCATGAGAAGTACGCGAACAAGATCGTCGACGCCGGAATCGACCGTGCCCTGGAGCAGGCGCAGATTCTCCGGGCAGCCTCGGACTCGGCCGCGAAGGCGCAACAGCCACCGTCTTCCGTACCCGTCCCCGGCGCGCCCCCGACCGGAAGCGCGCCTGGTGGTGCGGTGCCCCTACCCGGCGGATCGCCGCCGCCGGGCCGCTGAACCACATCATCCCACAGCGCCGCGCCG
>JBGTMW010000141.1:0-8710 GCA_041743365.1 Gemmatimonadaceae bacterium | reverse complement strand
CGGCGACCCTGCCCGCGTCGGCGCCGCCGGCCGGTGTCGCCTGGGTTCGCGATCGCGCGCGCATCGCCGACTTCATCGACCACACGCTGCTCAAGCCCGAGGCCACGAGCGCGGAGGTGGAGCGGCTCTGCACGGAAGCCGCGACCCATCGCTTCGCCGCGGTCTGCGTGAACCCGATGTGGGTGCCGCTGTGCGCCGAGCGGCTGCGCGGGACGGCGGTGAAGGTGGCCACCGTGATCGGCTTTCCGCTGGGTGCAAACCAGCCGGAGACAAAAGCGGCGGAGGCGGCTCGCGCCGTGAAGGACGGCGCACAGGAGCTCGACATGGTCGCAGCGCTCGGCCGGATCAAGACCGGGGACTGGAACCATGTCGCCGACGACATCGCGGCGGTCGTTCGGGCGTCGGGAGGCAACCTTGTGAAGGTGATAATCGAGTCGGCGCTGCTGACACCGACGGAGATCATCAAGGCGTCCGCACTGGCCATGGAAGCGGGCGCGCAGTACGTGAAGACCAGCACCGGATTTCACGCCGCGGGGGGTGCGACCGCCGAAGCCGTGACCCTCATGCGCCTTGCTGTCGGGGATGCGCTTGGAGTCAAGGCTTCGGGCGGCGTACGCGACTGCGCGGCGGCGCTGAAGATGATCGCAAGCGGCGCGACGCGGATCGGGACATCGGGAGGTGTCGCGATGACGGAGTGCCTTGGTGCCGGCCCACTGCCTCTTCGAGACCTTCTGGCGACGCCTGCCGGGCACACGATTCACTGCTCGACAGGGCAATGCTCCACCCAGGGGGCGACCGCCGGCGCCCAGCCCTACTGACGCACTGACCCGGGTCAGCGCTTCAGCGCCGGGCCGCCCTCCCTCCGCTCGAAGTGATGCTTGATCTGCTTCCCCTCCGCGAGGAAGACTGCGTCCTCGCCGATGTTCGTCGCGAGATCCGCGACGCGCTCGAGGTTACGGCTGACGAGCAGCAGCTCCAGCGATGGGTTTATCGCGCGTGCGTCCGCCATCATGTGCGTGAGGAGGATGCGGAAGACGGAGTTGTGCAGAGCATCGACGTGATCGTCGGCCTTGCAGACTTCCCGTCCGAGTGCCCCGTCGGCCCGAATGAACGCGTCGAGTGCATCGCTCAGCATGGCGCGTGCGCGGCGTGCCATGTCCTCGATCTCGGGATCGGGAATGATCGTCGAGCGCTCAGCGATGAGGCGCTGGGCCGACTGGGCAATGTTGACCGCGTGGTCGCCGACGCGCTCCAGGTCGCTCGAGATCTTGATCGCGCTGACGATGAAGCGCAAGTCTCGGGCGATGGGCTGCTGCAGCGCCAGCAGGGACACGGCGAGGCGCTCGACCTCCACCTCGAGCTCGTCCACCTCGCGGTCACCGGCGATTACGGCGTCGGCCTTGTCCTGATCCTTGGTGAGGAGCGCTTCGACGGCGAGATCGACGAGTCCCTCCGCGCGCTCCGACATCTCGAGCAGGCGCTGCTTCAGCGATGCGAGCTGCTCATGAAAGTGGCGGAAACCAGCGGTCTCGGCGGGACTCATCCAAATCTCCCGGTGATGTAGGATTCGGTGCGTTCTTCCCTTGGCGACGTGAAGATTCGTTCGGTGGTGTCGACTTCGATGAGCCGGCCGAGATAGAAGAACGCCGTCGAGTCCGACACGCGTGCGGCCTGCTGGAGGTTGTGTGTGACAATAACGATCGTGAGTTCGCGTTTCAACTCGTACAGCAGCTCCTCGATCTTCTGCGTGGCAATCGGATCAAGCGCGCTGGCAGGTTCGTCCAGGAGGAGCACTGCCGGCTCGTTGGCGAGTGCGCGCGCGATGCACAGCCGCTGTTGCTGCCCACCCGACAGCCCCAGGGCGCTCTGGCGCAGCCGGTCCTTGACCTCGTCCCACAGCACCGCGCGTCGGAGCGATGTCTCCACCATCTCGTCGAGCTCGGCGCGCGTGCGCCCGCCGTTGATTCGCGGACCGTACGCGACGTTGTCGTAGATGGATTTGGGAAAGGGGTTCCAGCGCTGGAACACCATCCCCACCCGCTGGCGCAGCGTCACAACGTCGCTTCCAGAGCGGTAAATGTCCTCGTCGTCGATCCGCATGGATCCCGAGTGCCGCGTGCCGAGGATGATCTCGTTCAGCCGGTTGATCGAGCGGAGGAGCGTCGACTTCCCGCAGCCGGAAGGACCGATGAAGGCCATTACGGATCGCGCCGGGATGCGCAGGTCGATGTCGAAGAGCGCCTGCTTCCCGGAATACCAGAACGAGAACGACTCCGCCGTGATCGTTCCCGAGTGCGTTTCCATGGAGGGAGTCGACTCGCCCTGCTCCGCGACGGGCACGTAGGTGTCCGTCATCCGAAGCGCCCGGTGATGTACGCCTCGGTGCGCTTGTCCGTCGGTATGGTGAACAGCTGGCTGGTCGGCGCGACCTCGATGATCTCCCCGGCCAGCATGAACACCGTGCGGTCCGAGACGCGAGCAGCCTGCTGCATGTTGTGGGTCACGATGACGACCGTGATCTCCGTGCGCAGCTCGTAGACGAGCTCCTCGACCCGCTGCGTGCTGATCGGATCGAGTGAGGCCGTCGGCTCATCGAGCAGGAGAACGTCGGGATCGGTGGCGAGTGCGCGAGCGATGCACAGTCGCTGCTGCTGGCCCCCGGATATTGCGAGCGCGCTCTGGCGAAGCCTGTCCTTCACCTCGTCCCAGAGCGCCGCGCGGTGCAGCGCTCTCTCGACTATCGCGTCGACATCGGACCTGGGTGGGCCTCCGCCCGGGAGAACGCGAAGTCCCGCGGCGACGTTGTCCCGAATGGACATCGTGGGAAATGGTGTCGGGCGCTGGAACACCATGCCGATGTGTCGCCGCAGCGCGGCCGGATTGATGCCACGCGTGTATATGTCATGGCCCTCGAAGAGCACCCTGCCCGTAACACGCGCGGTGGGAACCGTCTCGTGCATCCGGTTCAGGCATCGAAGAAGCGTCGACTTGCCGCACCCCGAGGGACCGATGATCGCCGTGACGTTCCGTTCGAGAAAATCGAGCGACACATCGCGGACGACGTGCGCCTGCCCGAAGAAGGCGTCCAGGGACTGGGTGGTCAGGCGCGCACCCTGAACGCTCGCAGCCGCCGCAGCCAGGCGCCGCGCGACTTCCGCCGCATCGGGAAGCGTCGCCCGCGGAACCCTGGTCACCTGGGGAGGCGCCTCGGCCCCGGAGCCCGGGTCGAGCTTAGTCGCCGGTTCCAACGAACCGCCCGCGCGTCGCGAATCGCGCGCTGATGCTGATGATGAGTATGAGCCCGATCAGGACGAGCGAACCGGCCCACGCGTGCGAGATCCATTGTTCGTACGGTGTTCCGGCATAGATGTAGATCTGGTGCGGAAGCGCCGCAATCGGCTCGTCGAGCGCCACCGACCAGTACGAGTTCCCCAACGACGTAAAAAGAAGGGGTGCGGTCTCGCCCGCAATCCTCGCGATTGCCACGAGTACGCCCGTGACGATCCCCGCGAGCGCCGTTCGCAGCACGATGGTCAGCGACGTGCGCCACCTCGGATACCCGAGCGCGAGCGCCGCCTCCCGCAGCGAGATCGGCACCAGCCGCACCATCTCCTCTGTAGTCCGCGTCACCAGCGGGATCATCATCGCTCCAAGCGCGATGCCTCCCGCGAGAGCGGAGAACCGTCCCACGGGTCGAACGAGAACCTGCCAGGCGAAGATGCCCATCACGATCGAGGGCAGTCCGTTCAGGACGTCCGAGAGGAACCTCACCGTCTTGGCGAGCGGCGTCGCGCGCTTCTCCGCAAGGTAGAGTCCCGCTCCCATCCCTACAGGAAGGCCCACTGCGGAAGCGACTCCGATGAGGATGACCGTTCCAATGATCGCGTTCGCCATCCCGCCGCCATCCTCGCCGGCAGGCGCGGGCATCTGCGTGAAGAAGGCGACGTTCAGCGACGACGCGCCCTTGATCAGCATGTAGCCGAAGATGAAGATCAGCGGCAGTGTCGCCACGATCGCCGCGGCGAAGGTGAGACCGACCATCACCCGGTTCACAATGCGACGCCTGCCCACGCGGCCCTTCGTTCGCTCCGCGACCGCGCGCTGATAGCCGCTCGGATGTGCACGGCGGCCGCGTGCACCAGTATCCATCGACGGCTCGCTCATATGCGCGACTCGCTCGACACACGCCAGACCAGCCAGCGGGCAATGGCGTTCACGATCAGCGTGATGACGAAGAGAACGAAGCCGAGTGCCATGAGCGCGGAGCGCTGCTGGTCGCTGCTCGCTTCCGCGAACTGGTTCGCGATCTGCGACGCCATCGTGTATCCCGGCGCGAACAGCGACGACGATATCGAGTTGGCATTCCCGATGACCATGGTCACCGCCATCGTCTCGCCGAGGGCGCGGCCCAGCCCGAGAATGATCCCACCGATGATTCCCGACCGGGCGTAGGGAAGTACGGCTCCCCAGATCATCTCCCAGCGGGTCGCTCCGAGCGCAAGCGCGGCCTCGCGCTGAGAGCGCGGAACGGCGAGGAGCACCTCCCGTGACACCGCGGAGATGTATGGCAGCACCATGATGGCGAGCACGATCCCGGCGGCGAAGATGCTGTTCCCGTACGATGCGTCGGCGCCCGAGAACATGGGAAGAAACCCGAGCCCGAGCGTGTTCGAGAGGAATGGCATGACGTGCTCCTTCAACAGGGGCACGAGCACCATCAGCCCCCAGAGCCCGTAAACCACACTGGGGATCGCAGCGAGGAGGTCGACCAGAAACGCGATTGGCTGGCGGACCTTCGCCGGCGCAAACTCCGCGAGGAACACTGCAACGCCAAGTGCCAGCGGCGTGGCGAGCAGAAGGGCGATTGCCGAGGTCATCAGCGTTCCATAGATCGCCGGAGCCGCGCCGTATCGCTCTGTGACCGGGTTCCATTCGCTCGACGTCAGGAACCCGAAGCCGAACTCCCGGAGCGCGGGCCACGCCGCGATTGCAACCTCGATGGCGATGAACAGCAGCAGGATCGGCACGGCAGCGGCGAAGACCGTGATCGCGCCCTGATAGAGGCGATCCCCGATACCGCCGCCCTCGATCGACCCGATGTCACTGCGAAGTCCCGCTCCGCCTGGCGGCGTGACCGGGATTGGAGCCGGCTGGCTCACGATCCCCCGATCACAATGGAATCGAGCTTCCTGAGCACTCCGGTTGCGATTTTGGGCGGGAGAGGCGCGTAGTGCAGGTCCGCCGCGTACTGCTGGCCGTCGGTTACTGCCCAGCGCAGGAAGTCAACCAGCTTTCGACCTTTCTCCGCGTTCCGCTGCTGCTGATACGCCAGGATCCAGGTGAACGACGAGATCGGGTAGGCATCCGGTCCCGGTGGGTTGACTATCGAGATCCTGTAGTCGGTGTCGGCCGGGAGAGTGTCGGCTACGCCGGCGGCAGCGGCGGTTATCGAGTTGATCGTCGGTGCGATGAAGTTGCCGCTGGAGTTCCGGATCTCCGCCGCGGGGAGTCTGTTCTGCGTGGAGTACGCGAGCTCGACATAGCCGAGCGCACCGTGGGTTTGCTGGACCTGAGCCGCCACACCCTCGTTCCCTCGGCCGCCGAGCCCGGTCGGCCAGGAGAGAGCCTTCCCGCGGCCCGGTCCCGAAGCCCACGCCGGACTGACCGCGGTGAGGTAATCCGAGAACACGAAAGTCGTTCCGCTGCCGTCGGAGCGGTGGACGACGAGGATGTTGGTGTCGGGCAGCGCGACGCCGGGATTGTTGGCGGCCATCCGCGGGTCGTTCCACCGGGAGATCGTGCCAAGGAAGATGTCCGCTACAACGTCCGGGGTCATCCGCAGAGTCCGGGTGACGCCGGGCAGGTTGTACGTCACTACCACCGCCCCGAGGATCGTCGGGATATGGACGATCGCTCCATGGCGCGCCTTGGCCAGCTCCTCGTCGGTCATTGGCCCGTCGGAAGCGCCGAAGTCGACGGTGCCTTCGGAGATCTGATTGACCCCGGCGCCGGAGCCCAGCGACTGGTAGTTGATCCGCTGACCCGTTGCGCCCATGTAGGCCGACGCCCACTTGGAGTAGAGCGGATACGGGAAGGTCGCGCCGGCTCCCGTGAGGTCGGCGCCGCCGCCGGAGGACCGGCGTCCGGAATCCGAAGAGCCGCCGTCCCCCGTGCACGCGGTTAGGAGGGCGACGATCAGCAGTCCTGAGCGTGGAATTCTCACTGGTTGCTCCGCGGAGGGGGAGGATGGACAGGAACGTTAATGATGTACGGGGCCGGCCGACACGGGGGACTTTGCCCACGTAACGGACGTGTCACGGAGTATGGATGGCTCGGTCGGCTGCGCTACAGGGAGTTCTGAAAGGAGAAAAACTTGAACTGGCCACTGCGCTCCATGATCGCGCCGAACATCCGCTCGGTCACGGTGTCGGCGGGGGCACGTAACCGCAGGACGTCGCAGCCGTGCAGCCGGGCCTCGCCGTGCACCTGCGGCGGTTGACACTCGAGTCGCAGGTAGCCCAGGTCCGCGCCGCCGAACTCCCGCATCAGGCGCAGAAGCCCCTTGTCGCTCGCGCCGTCCGTCTGCATCCAGACAACCTCCGGATCGAGCTCGTACGGCGGAGCCATGAAAATCGATCCGGGGAAGAACAGGTGCGCGAACTCGGACCGTGACAGTCGCATCCGCGCGAGTGCGAGGGTGTCGGACGCGCGGAGGGCATCGATGAAATGCCTCGCGAGCTCGTCGCGACTGGCAGCGGCATGCGCGAGCGTCGCGGGTCGATCCGGCGATCGTGACTGGAACCGGCGGAGAAGGTACGTCATCGACGTGGCGCTGTCGGCGGAGTTTCCGACTGCAATCACCGGTACGGCATCCAGTGCAGGGCTTTCGGAGCGGTCCGTTTCGCACGCGAACAATCCGGTGGCGATGCCGATGAGGCACGCACCTTTCATCAGGAATGTGTCGGTGTATCGGCGCATGAAGCAAGGGATGGGGTCAACGCATGACGGCCGACGCTGCAAGGCGTCGGCCGTCATGCGATAGAGAGAACTCTAGCGTCGAACGTACGTGGTCCAGCCGTCCCACCATTTCGGACCGTCGGGGTTGGCCGCGCCGCGATATGTCGTCGGGAGTATGAACGTGCCGGTCCTCGCGGCGATCACCGCCGGGAAGGTCACGAGGCCGCCCGTACGAGCCGGGGAGGTCGCCGAGGGGGTCCAGTCGAGCGCCGCCGCATTCGCCGGATTCGACGCCGGAAAGCTCACGAACAGGCTCGTCGTGGTCGCCGTCGTGGAGTCGATCGAAGCCCCGGCGAAGTTGGTGGACTGCCCGAAGTTCGTCCCGACCGGCTCGAAGTTGGATGCGTTCTCCGCCAGCAGGATGTTCCGGAGCACAAGGCTGTCGCGCATGCGGAGGGTGTCCGTGAACGCATCGCGAATGCTGATTGCGCGTCCGGGGAAGCGCGCGACTATGCCGTTGATGTACGTGCCGCCCGTGCCCCGGCGCAGCACCATGCCCACGCCGCCGCTCTGGCCCGATATCGTCGACGAACCTGTTCCGACAATCGTGAAGTTCGCGAACACCGGCATGTTGTACGGCACCGACGCTCGTCCGAGGTCGCAACCGCTGCCATCGCAGCCGTCGACCTCGAAGGCCTGCGGATCGTTCGAGGGGCCGCCCGAAAGGCCGGCGCGGGCGCGAAGGATCGTGTCCTGGTACGCGATCAGGAACTGGTTGCGCCCGACATAGCCTTCGGAGGCGTCAAAGTGGTCGTCGCCGGCCTCGTACGACACAAGGTACTTCCCATCGACCGCGCCACCGAACCACTCGAATGAATCATCGAGTCCGGCAACCGCCTGAAGATAGCTCAGGCTGGTGCCGCTCCCGACGGCGGCCAGGGTGAAGGTATTCAACTCGGCGTTCGGAAGCACAGGGTAGCCCGCGAACTCAACGCGCAGGTACTGGAGGATACCGCTGTTGTCGGTGTTGTCGGTGCCGCCGCTGTAGAACACGGAGTCGCTTGCCTGGGCGGTGGTTCCTTCCAGAACGACGCGGCTGTTGCGATTGATGATGCCGCGACCGACGAGAATCAGACCGCCCCAGTCGCCAGGCTGCCGCGAACCGACAGCGCGCTGCGATGTGAACACGATCGGCTGCGCGGCCGTGCCGCGAGCGTCGATCTGGGCGCCCTGAAGAATGAACAGCGCGCTACCTGCAACCGCCGAATCGCCGACGATCCTGGTGCCGGCCGCAATCGTCAGCTTCGCCGGCGCGACGACCTTCACGAAGCCGCTGACGATATAGGTCGAGTCCGCGGTCCAGCTCTGGTTGGCGGTGATGTTGCCCGTCACCGTCCTGACCTTGGGTCCCGCCGCAGCGACGGTCAGCGATGCCTCTCCGCTCGCCGTACTTCGGGACGAGCCGCGCACCGCGAACAGCCGGTACCGATACATCGTTCCGATCGTGAGCCCGGCGTCATCGTGCGATGTCGCGCCAGCCGCGGGCGCCGCTATCTGCGCGAACGAGCCAGCCGCTCCAGTGGCGCGCTCGAGGGCGTAACCCTCCGCGTTCGCCACCGCGGACCATGTGATGCGCGCACCGGTCGCCCCGTTTGCCGCCACCGCCAGACTGGTTGGGGCAGAGAGTGGCGGAGCTACCGGATCATCATCCGAGCAGGCACCGATCGCGACGAGCGCCAGCGTCGCCAGAAGC
>JBGTMW010000140.1:0-2448 GCA_041743365.1 Gemmatimonadaceae bacterium | reverse complement strand
GAGGGCAGCGAAGGGTTCGCCGCCGAACGCTTCGCTGTCGCCAACTGAGCCGGACGGAAATCATGCCTCGAAACCTTCTCCCTCGCCTCCGCCAGGCGCCCAACCCCGCGAACATCCCGCAGGTCACCGTTGGGAGCTGGTCGCGCATCAGCGTACCCGAGGATCTTGCGAAGCTCTTCTACGGCAAGGATGACGGGAAGCTGCGCACGAGAATCCAGTCGATCCCGAGCCCCTGGGCTCGGCTGATCCAGTTCAGGAACGCGCTCGAGGATGATGATCATCCGGCGCGGGCGCTGGTGCAGAACGAGCTGCTCGACGCCTTCGAGTTTCTCTGGTCGATGCGGGAGCGCGGATCGGGCGCGCCGGAGTTCAGGACGATTCGCCTGGCCGACCTCGAATCGCTCGCGCAGCATCCCGTATCCGACCGCGTCGAGCAGTTCGCACGTGCGCTCCTCGAGCTTGTTCCGCGTCGGCAGGGAACTACCGACCCGGCCTTCGCGGCGATGACCATCGTCACCGTCGACGGAAGGCCGGTACTCGGGACATCGCCCTACACGGTCCTGTTCACGGCGGAAGATGCGGCGATCGCGGCCACCGGAAGCTTCTTCCGCCATGCACATGGCGGGGAGTCGCGCCGCCTGTGTGAGCGTCCCCCCGGCTTCCAGCGGTACATCGCCCAGGTGCTGCTTCCGCAGCTCAGCCGGGCGACAACAGACGACAACACCGATGGGCCCTCGGTGCAGCGTCTCGTGAAGCTGTGGCTGGAGGATGAGGTGATCGCGTGCAGGCGACTCGCCCAGTCGCCGGTGGAGCGTGCGTCGCTCGAGCCGCCGATCGACGGCGGGTGGCGCGACGCGGCGCGGATGCTCGACCTCACGGAGATCGATGCTCTCGTCGGAACCATCACGCTCCACGCGCGCGCTGCCGGTGCGGAGATCGATGCGAGCCGCTGGATACTGAATCCGGGACGAAGCGACGTCGCCTCGCCCCCGCTCGTGCTCGATCCAAAGAGCTTCGACAACCGCTACTACGTCGGAGCGGCGCAGGTCACGCTGCCGCCGAACCTGCTCGATCTCGAGAGGGACACACTTCCGGTCACCGGAACGCGGTATCCCTGGGTGAATCCCGCCGCGGACTGGTTTGCCGACCGGATACTCCTTCTCGCGGAGCCCGTGGAGCGCGACAACGTGCACGGGTTCGGCTTCTTCACATCGCACTACAATGGGCCGAAGGCAAACCTGCGCGTTCCTCATACGACGCTGCCGCTGCGCCAGGAGATCTTCCGATACTTCACCGCGCAGGACATAGACGACCGCCCGGCGATCGGTGTACATCCCTCGGGCAGGATCGAGGTCAGCCTCCGTCTCACGATCGGCGCGGGCAACGATCGCCGAGAGATAGTCGTGCGCCGTCTGTACGACGAGAGCAGCATGCACCAGGTGACCGGCCCCGCGCTCGTGATGTGGCCGCGGTTTCGGAGCGACGACTGGCACAACTACACGATGTTCCGCCGCGACAGCAACCCGCAGGTCGCGCGCTTCTTCGAGGTGCGCGCAAGCATCGGGGGCCGCGTGCTTGAGGGCGAGATGGAGCAGCGGAACGAATGGGCGAGCGTCGCCAACTACGCGGAGGCGCCCGAGGCCTTCGAGATCCTGAGTACCGTTGGAGCATCGGGAGGCGCCGAGCATCTCGGGTTGGTGCTGCCGCGCTATCGCGCCCCGCGGACGCCGGGCGCGGATCGGTGGCGCGTCGGCATCGACTTCGGCACATCGAACACCGTGGTGAGCATCCGCCCGCAGGGTGCCACGGCGCCCGAGATCTTCGGCGTCTCCGACCTGACGCTTCCTCTTACGAAGGCTGACGCGTTGAGCCGCAGCCTGCTCGACGCCTACTTCCTTCCGCACGAGATCAGGGCTGCGCCATTCGGGACGGCGGTCGTGCACTTCAAGCACCTGCCAACGCTCAACATCATGAGCGAGCGGGTGGGCGTGCGCGTGAACATCCCGTTCAACGGGCATGTCGAGTCGGACGACCAGAACCGGGTGGTCGGCGACCTCAAGTGGTCCACCGACAGCAACCGACACTTCCTGTCGGCGGCTTTCCTGCGTCACCTGCTGTCGGTGATCATCGCGCAGGCGGTGCAGAGCGGCGTCCGCCCCGATGCGGTCTCCGTTGCGTGGGCGCACCCACGCGCGTTCACTCCCTCGCAGGTCGCGCAGATGCGGGCGCTCTGGGAGCAGTCGGCGGCTTCCCTCAGGGAGCATGGGATGAAGCTGGGCCCGATAAGCGAGGAGGTCGACGAAAGCAGGGCCGTGCTCCGCCACTTCTTCAACGCCGGCCTGTTCGGCTCGGCCGGTGCCGTGGGAGCGATCATCGATGTCGGCGGGGGAACCTCCGACGTCGCGATCTCTGGCCGCGGAACCACAATCGCGCTCGATTCGGTGATGC
>JBGTMW010000139.1:0-8223 GCA_041743365.1 Gemmatimonadaceae bacterium | reverse complement strand
AGCCGGTCGCCGACGCCGTTACCGACGATGACGATGTCGCCGACCACCACCGGTGGCGATGTGTTGGTGTAATGAAGCCTGTTGACCGGTCGGCGAAGCTGCGCGACGAGATCGACTTCGCCGCGCGCACCGAACGATGGAATGGGAAGGCCGGTGCGCGCGTCGAGGGCGACGAGCTTCCAGCGCGCGTTGATGAAGACTCGCCGCTCGCTTCCGGAGGACCACGTCGCGACCCCACGGTGAACGAAACCCGTTCCATTGGAGGGCTGGCCGGCGCGCCACACCTCCGGATCATGCTTCCACAGCTCGCGGCCGGTGCGCGCGTCGAGCGCGGCGACCTGCGCGTAGGGAGTGGAGAGGTACATGGTGTCGCCGATGACGATCGGCGACACCTGGAACTGCCCGGGACGCGCCGCGCGCTGGTCGCCGGCGGCCGGAATGTTTCTCTCGTTCGTCTTCCAGGTCCACGCGATCTCGAGACGCCCGACGTTGCCGCGGTCGATGTCGGCAAGTGCGGACCATCGCATTGCCCCGGCGTCTCCGCTCGGATACGGCCAGTCGACGCGCTGCGCGAACGACGGAGCCACCGGCGCGACGAGCATCGCCCCCGCGGCGAGACGCACAGCCAAAGCGCGCATCAGGGACGCCGGATGACGGCGCCGCTCTTCATCACGAACGCAACGCGCATGAACGCATCGGCGTCGGCCCGGGGGTCTCCGTCGAAGGCCACGAGATCGGCCTCGTATCCCGGCGCGATGCGGCCGATGACGTCGCCCAGGCCAAGCGACTCGGCGGACAGGGACGTCGCCGATACGAGCGCCTCCATCGCAGGCTGGCCGAGGCTGCGCACGCGGCACACCAGGTCGCGTGCGTTCTGGCCGTGTGCGCCGGCGACCGCGTCGGTGCCGTACACCACCTTGATCCCCGGCGTGGACCTCCACTTGTCGGCCAGGTCCTTCCGAAGAGGGATCGACGCCTCCATCGCGGCGAAGCCTTCGTCGTTGTAGTTGCCGATGCCGCGGAACCACTCCTTGTTGTCGAGATAGTTGCGGAACACGAGCTCGCACTGCGGCTCGAAGTACGTCCCGGCCTTCGCCATCATCTGCAACGCCTCGGCGTCCACCAGCACGCCATGGTCGACCTGGGTACATGCTGCGCGAACGGCGGCCTTCGCTGCCTGGGCGCTGTGGGCGTGTACGACCGACCGCAGTCCCTGCGCCTTTGCTTCCGAGCACGCGGCGTCGAGCTGTTCCTGGGTCATCGTCTGCGCCCCGCCGTCACGAATGCTCTTCGATGCGAAGATCTTGATCACATCGGCGCCGCGTTCCTTGAAGCGACGTACGACGGCCCGGACCGAGTCGGCGGGGCCAGCGTTCTCGTTCAGCGATCCGAGTGAGGTGATGACGCGCGGTCCCGGTATGACGCCGCTCGCGATCGCGTCACGTACCGGCTTGTCCTCGGCGCCGCCCACGCTCTGCACGGTCGTGAACCCGGCGCGCAGCATCCGCCACGCGTTGCCCGCTGCGTTGAGCATTGCCGTCGCATCATCATCGCCGTCGTTCCGTTGATGAAGGCGACCACGTGTGGTGATATACCAGCCGAGGTGGACGTGGGTGTCGATCAATCCCGGCGCGAGCACTCGGTCGCCCAGGTCGATGTCGGCGCGGCCGCGCTCGGACCGTACCTCGACGATGCGGTTGCCACGCACGATGACGTCGACATTCCGGCGGGCGCCGCCCACGCCGTCGAGCATCGCCGCGGCGCGAACTACGATGGCCGTCGTGTCGCGGACCTGGGCGGTTGCTGATGATGGGGCGATCGCCACAATGCCGGCGAGAATCAGTGGCAGGGTCCGCATCGTTTCCCTTGTGAGAAGAGGCACGTTCAAGCTACGGCGGGACCGCCGGATTGTCACGGCGTTGCGGACCGCTGATCCAGCCTGCTCCGGCCACTGGGAGAGGTTCACCGCCAGGGCGCGCACATCACATATTCCTGTCGTCAGGAAGTCGATCGAGAGCATCGCACTGTGCGCGTGACTCGACGTCGAATGTTACACGGAGAGCATCAGATGATCGTGTGCGTCATGTGCTGCTACCGTCTGCTGCACAGATCATTGGTCGCGAATGACAGCAAAGGAGCCAGGTCGCGCCGCCGGTCGCACTACCCACCCGGGGTTGAGAGTAACGCTCCAACCGTCCCCCTGCAGGGTAGTCCCTTCGAGCGGCCCGGTAACCGGCACGGACAGTGTCCTCCCATCGGCGGCGCGCAGGACGCCGCTGTCAGCGTTGAGACGGCCCCACTGCGCGGAAATGGTAAAGGTGTTGAACAACACCGTACCGACGCCTGGAATGCCGACGCTGCCCCTGGTGTCAGAGGTGCCGCTGCCCCCGGCAGGCATCGTCAGCACCGGCCCATCAACGAAGCGTTGGCGCAACTCGGCGACGCGGACCTGCTGCGCCCGATCGCGCGCCTCCTCCACCGTTCGGAGTGCTACGCCATCGTAGCGCGCCGCTGCCACGGCTACATCCGTCGTGGGTGGCCGGTTCGTTGCCGAGGTGAGCAGGTCGCCAAGATCCGATGTGCTACGAAGCTGTCGGCGCCATTCCGGCATGAGATCGTCCAGCAGCACACCGTAGGCGGGCCCGGACGCGGCCTCGAAATTTCCGACGAAGGACCACTGCGCTTCGCCTACTGGGAGCGCTGACACTGCGGCTCGGCGAGCATCCGCGGGCGAACCGGCCCAGGCCGCGATGCCGGTGTAGGAGGCAAGCCCTTCGCGAATCTCGTCGCGTTGTTCGTTCTCCGCCGCGCCGGGGAACAGGCGGCGGCGTTCGCGTCTGAAGGCCAGCGCATCGGCGATCGCCGCCGCCTGGTCGCTCCCGCTCGACTCCAGGGCCCGACGCAGCGCCCGCCATTCAAGCTGTATCCAGAGGCGCCCTTCGAATGTATCGAGATGCTCGTTGGCGCCGTTGTCCGTCATGAATCCCAGCTCGGGCTGAATGCGATGGAACAGTCCGTGAAGCATATTCTGCTGGCGTGCATTGGCATCGTTCTCCGGGAGCATCCACAAGGGATATGCGAACCACCGCAACCCGCCCCATGAGACGGGGCCATCCGCCTGGCCTCCAAAGCGCGGTGGCGGCCCTTCCGGTTCCGGCTGACTCGTGGCTCGCGTTCCGGTCGCCTGGTCGAAGATCACCATTGGGCCACAGAGCGACACACCCCACAGCCGGCCCGCGTCTCGCTCGCAGAGCTCCATGACTTCCTGGAAATAGCGCTGAGCGAGTTGCGGATCGACCTGCGCCTCCGCTCTCGTTGGAGCGCCAAACACCATGAACAGGGATAGCGCGTTGAAATGGTACCGAGTCCGCATCGCATCCCTCCCATTGAGGCATCCATACGCTATCCATGCCGCATGACGCCCAAGTTCAGTTGCGAAGGCCAATCATGAGACGCCGCGAAGCGGCGTTCCTTGGCGCCTTCGTCAGAAACTATGTTGGCGAGTGACGGTGGATGCGGCCGTCGTGATTTGCTACGAAGCCGGACGGGACGGGTTCTGGCTCCACCGCGCCCTGTCGGCGCTCGGCGTCACCAATCTCGTCGTCGATTCCTCGAGCATCGAGGTCACGCGCCGCGCGAAGCAGGCGAAGTCCGACCGGCTCGATACCACGGCGCTGCTCGCCAAGCTCGCGCGCCACGTCCGCGGCGACCGCGATGTGTGGAGTGTTGTGCACGTGCATATCCTGCGGAGACACGCAAAAGCCTGCAAGCGGTCTGCCGTGATCGTCAGATCTCCGGAAATTCGGCCAGCTCCAACCCGCGACCCGGCAACACCTTAAATCAGCGCGGCGCAGTGGAGAGTGGGAAAGTGCTGCACGAATCTCGCAGCCCATTTCCGCCATGGCGCGTTGAAGGATCCTAACACACCCTGTCCACGGGCAGGGCGCCGGTGCAGATTGGGATGCCTCCACCGCTCTGAACCGCCATGCAACGACTGGTACCACTCGCGCTCCTGCTCGCTTCGATCTGCGTTCCCACCAGCGCACGAAGCCAGGAATCGCGCGTACTCGTTTTCTCCAGGACAGCCGGCTACCGGCACAGCTCCATCGGAGTCGGTATCGACGCGATCCGGAGGCTCGGGCAGGAGAACGGGTTCTCCGTCGATGCGACCGAAGACGCGAGCGCGTTCACCTCGAAGAACCTCGGCGGCTACCGCGCCGTCATCTTCCTCAACACCACGGGCGACGTACTCGACGCCGCACAGCAGGACGACTTCGAGCGCTACATCCAGGCCGGCGGCGGCTACGTTGGAATCCATTCCGCCACCGACACCGAGTACGACTGGCCATGGTACGGCAGACTCGCCGGCGCATACTTCGCCGGCCACCCGAACAACCCCAATGTTCGCAAAGGCACATTCCGCGTGCTCGACAGGAGCCACCCCTCCACCGAGGGACTGCCCGACCGCTGGGAGCGCGAGGACGAGTTCTACAACTTCAAGTCGATCGATCCGACCATCCGCGTGCTCATCGACATCGACGAGAAGAGCTACGAGGGCGGGACGAACGGCGACCGCCATCCGATGAGCTGGTATCGGGACTTCGATGGCGGACGCGCGTTCTACACGAACATGGGCCACACCGAAGCGACCTTCTCCGAGCCGCTATTCCTGCGGCACCTGCTCGGAGGATTGCGCTACGCGATGGGGACGGGAAGGATCGACTTCAGCCGCGCGCGGCCCGAGGAGAACCGGTTCACCAAGGTCGTTCTCGCCGAGAAGTTCGAGGAGCCGGTGGAGCTCGCGGTGCTGCCGGACGAGCGCGTGCTCTTCATCGAGCGACGGGGATACGTCAACCTGTACTCTCCAAGGACCAAGAGCGCGAAACGGATCGCCACGATTCCGGTCACCAACACCTACACGGACGGCACTCAGGGAGAGGACGGCCTGCTCGGCCTCGCCCTGGATCCGGGCTTCACGCGGAACGGCTGGATATACCTGTACTACTCCCCGGCCGGACCGGAGCCGAAGAACGTGCTCGCGCGCTACCAGATGAAGGGCGACGCGCTCGACCTCGCGTCGCGCACGACGATCCTCGAGGTGGGAGTTCAGCGCGAGAAGTGCTGTCACACCGGCGGCTCGATTGCCTTCGACCGCGAAGGCAATCTGTATCTCACCACGGGCGACAACACGAACCCCTTCGCCATCGGGTATGCTCCCATCGATGAGCGACCCGGCCGTGCTCCGTGGGACGCGCAGAAATCTGCCGCGAACACGAACGACCTGCGCGGCAAAATCGTCCGCATCCGTCCCCAGCCCGACGGAACGTACACCATCCCCGAGGGAAATCTCTTTCCCCCGGGGACTCCGAGCACCCGGCCCGAGATCTATACCATGGGCCACCGCAATCCATATCGACTGTCGGTGGACTCGCGCACCGGTTTTGTTTACTGGGGCGACGTCGGCCCTGACGCCAACGTCGACTCAGTGGGGCGTGGTCCAAAAGGATACGACGAGATCGGGCAGGCGCGTCAGGCCGGTAACTTCGGGTGGCCGCACTTCGTCGCCGACAACAAGGCGTACTTCAAGACGACGTTCATCGACTCGGCGACTGTGACCGCCGGTCCGCAGTTCGACGCCGCGCGTCCGATCAATGCTTCGCCCAATAACACCGGCCTCACCGAACTGCCCCCGGCGCGCAGTGCCTTCATCTGGTACCCATACGGGCCGTCGCCCGAGTTCCCCATCCTCGGCACGGGAGGACGGACCGCGATGGCGGGACCGGTCTTCTATCGCGACGAATTCCGCGCCGCGGCGAGACCGTTCCCGCAGTGGTACGACCGCAAGCTTTTCATCTACGAGTGGATGCGCGGCTGGATCATGGCCGTCACGATGGACCCGAAGGGGGACCTCGTCTCGATCGAGCGCTTCATGCCGAGCTACAAGTTCGCCAACCCGATCGACATGGAGTTCGGTCCGAACGGCGATCTGTACCTTCTGGAATACGGCACTGGCTGGTTTCAGCGCAATGACGACGCTCGCCTCGTTCGCATCGAGTACAACGCCGGCAATCGCACACCGATCGTTGCCGTCGGAGTAGACAAGCCCGCGGGAGCGTTGCCGATGCGCGTCGCGCTGTCGTCGGCGGGAACCCTCGACCTCGACGAGGATTCGCTGCGATACGTGTGGACCATCTCGCGCCGAGGAGGAGCGGTCTTGCAGCGGCTGACCGAGCCCAGCCCCACATTCACGTTCACGCGGCCGGGTACGTACACCGCCTCGCTCACCGTGACCGATCCTCAGGGCGCGCGCTCCACGTCCGCCGTACAGGTCGTTGCCGGGAACGAGCCGCCCAGCGTCGGCATCGATCTCGTCGACAGCAACCGTTCGTTCTTCTTTCCAAACACTCCCGTGCGCTATGCGGTGCGCGTGACGGATCGTGAGGACGGCTCGCTCCGCCGGGGAATTCCGGCTCAGCGGGTGAATGTAACCGCGGAGTACCTGAAGGAAGGACTCGCGCCAACTGTTGCCGCGACCCCGGCAGCGTCCGCTCCGCGCTCGACTGAGAATGCGCAGGTGGCGGCGGGGAGGCGACTGATCGAGGGCAGTACGTGCCTCTCCTGCCATCAGACCGACAAGCCGTCGATCGGTCCGTCGTACATGGCTGTCGCGCGAAAATATCAAAACGACAACGCGGCGACCGCGCGTCTCATCCGGAAGATCCGCGAAGGTGGATCGGGTGTGTGGGGGCAGGTGACGATGCCCGGTCATCCACAGATCACCGAGGCGCAGGCCTCGGCAATGGTCGCCTACATCCTGAATCTTTCCAGGCGGCCGACCAGGACACCGTCGCTTCCTGACCGGGGCGCGTACGTTTCGCCGGCTGGATCGGCCGATGCGCCCATGGGCGTGGTGCTGCTCCGCGCCGCGTACACGGACCGTGGCGCGAACGGAATGCCCGCGATCACGAAAGACACGACGATCGTGCTCCGTTCGCCGAGTGTCGTCGTGGCGAGCGGTGAGCGATCGGAGGGAGTGTCGACACAGAGCGTGCAGGAGGTTCCGGGCGAGATCGCGGTAGTGAACCGGCCGGACGCGTCCGTCGCGTTGAAGCAGATCGACCTGACGGGAATCACGGCCGTCACGTTCTCGGTGGTAGCGCCGGCGCGGTTCCAGGCGAGAGGCGGGAAGATCGAGGTACGTCTCGATGCGCCGACCGGTGCACTGCTCGGCGAGACCGAGCTGATTCGCCCGACCACCGACTCGGCCGCGCCGCCGATGCGACTTCGCACGGTCCTCCAGCGGACGTCCGGACTGCGCGACGTGTATCTGGTGTTCAGAAATCCGGAGGCAACGGGCGACGGATTCCTGTTCGGCGTGTTGACGGCAACCTTCGAGCACGCTCGGCGGTCCGCTACGGGTTTATCGCGATCGGCGCGGCGCGTCGCGGGTACTCGTTAGTCGTAGCCGGGTTCCGAGACAGTAACCATCCGCATCATCGTAATCGGCGCTACCGGCCACATCGGCACCTTTCTCGTTCCGCGCCTGGTCACGGCCGGACATGAAGTAATTGCCGTGAGTCGCGGCGCTCGAGAACCCTATCAGTCGCACGACGCGTGGGGCGATGTCGAGCAGGTGAACATCGACCGCATCTCGGAGGATGCCGCAGGCTCGTTCGGGGGACGTATCGCGGCCTTGAAGCCGGACGTCGTCGTCGACCTTATCTGTTTCACGCTCGAAAGTGCACGGCACCTCGTGCAGGCCCTCAGGAAACGCGACGTGCTGCTCCTGCATTGCGGAACGATATGGGTTCATGGGCACAGCACGGTCGTTCCGACCACGGAATCACAACCCCGGAATCCGTTCGGAGACTATGGAAGGAAAAAGGCAGCGATCGAGGCGTGGCTGCTGGATGCGGCGCACAATGGAATACTGCGGGCTGGAATTCTCCACCCGGGCCATCTCGTTGGCCCCGGCTGGCCTCCGCTGAACCCGGCGGGACACTTCGATTCCACGGTGTTCACTACGCTGGCGAATGGCGAGGAACTACTGCTCCCGAATCTCGGGATGGAAACCGTTCATCATGTGCATGCCGACGATGTTGCGCAGGCTTTCGAGCTTGCGATCACCAACGCCGAGCGCGCAATCGGGGAGAGCTTTCACGTCGTGTCACCGGCCGCCATGACTCTGCGCGGCTACGCCGAGGCCATCGCGTTGCACTTCGG
>JBGTMW010000138.1:0-1982 GCA_041743365.1 Gemmatimonadaceae bacterium | reverse complement strand
TACGTCGACCTCCGGAAATGGACCACATCGTTCTCGCACTTCGCGGCCTTTGCCAATCATGCGGTCGCGGTCGGCGTCGGCGAAGCCGCGCGGGAGCATCGCGTCGGCCAGGTCAGTGCGACGTTCTTCGACTTCTTCGATGCGAGGCCCGCGCTCGGCCGCTTTTTCACGGCCGCGGAAGACGAGACACCGCGTGGCGCCGATGTCATCGTCCTCGGCCACGAGTTCTGGCAGCGCGAGTTCGGCGGCGAGGACGTCCTCGGCCAGACGCTTCACGTCGGCAACATTCCGGCGACCATCATCGGGGTCGCACCGAAGGGCTTCACCGGAGTGATGGATACCGAGCCGGCACTGTACATCCCGATCACGACGTACGCCGGAGCCCGCCCGCCTCCCGACGGTCAGACATACTTCACGCGATACAACTGGGGATGGATGTCGATGATGGTGCGACGCAAGCCCGGCGTCGGCATCGAGCAGGCATCCACCGACGCGAGCCAGGCGTTCCGCAGGAGCTGGGATACCGACCGCGCCCAGGACCCCGTAGTCACGCCGCCGGAGATCGCGAAGCCGCAGGCGGTCGTCGGCTCGATGAAGGTCGGAGCCGGTCCCGATCCCAGCCTCGAGGCTCGAACAGCGCTCTGGGTTACCGGCATCGCGGCGATCGTCCTGCTGATTGCCTGCGCAAATGTGGCCAATCTGTTCCTCGCCCGCGCACTGGGGAGACAGCGCGAGATCGCGGTTCGCCTGGCGCTCGGTGTGAGCCGACGTCGCCTGATGATGCAGTATCTCACGGAAAGTCTCACCCTGTCGTTGATCGGCTGCGTCGTGGGGATCGCGGTGGCGAGCCGCGGAGGCGCGGCGATCCGCGGGATGCTCATCTCCTCCGAGGGGGCATCGCTCGATGTGTTCACGGACTGGCGGACGCTGGCGCTCGCGATCGCCGTCGCGCTGCTTGCCGGAGTGCTCACCGGACTCGCGCCGGCGCTGCTGTCGGGGCGGGGCGATCTCGCGAGGTCACTCAAGGCGGGCGCGCGCGAAGGTACCTACCAGCGGTCGCGCACGAGGACCGTCCTGCTCGTCACGCAGGGCGCGCTGTCGGTGGCACTGCTCATCGGTGCCGCGCTGTTCGTGCGGAGCCTCGACCGCGTGAAGGCGATGTCGATGGGCTACGACGCCAGTCCGGTTCTCCACGTCGGTCGCAACCTGCGCGGTATGGAGCTGGACGACAGCGCGCTCGTCCGGCTTCGCGAGCGGCTCGTCACTACCGCGCAGGCGATACCATCGGTCGAGCGCGCTGCGTTCGCGACGAGCGTGCCCTTCTGGAGCACATCGTCCACGAACCTGTTCGTGGCCGGCATCGACAGCGTTCAGCGGCTTGGCAGCTTCACATATCAGACGGCAACGACGGACTACTTCGAGGTGATGGGAACGCGGATCCTCCGCGGACGCGGGTTCAGGCCTGAGGACCGCGCGGGTGCTGCGCCCATTGTCGTCGTGAGCGAGGGGATGGCGAAAGTGCTGTGGCCGGGCAAGGACGCTATCGGCGAGTGCATGCGGGTTGGCGGAGACACCACCCCCTGCCGGACGATCGTCGGGATCGCCGAGGACATCGTGCAGCGGGATGTCACCAACGACAAGCGATACCATTATTACATGCCGATCGACCAGTACCGTCCCGCGAACGGGTCGCACCTGCTTCTCAGGATGCGAGGCGATCCGGCCGTGCAGGGTGAGGCGGTAAGGAAGGCGTTGCAGACGGTGATGCCCGGCCAGGCCTACGTCACGGTGCGCCCACTGAGGGAATCGGTCGACCAGGCACAGCGGTCGTGGCGGCTGGGCGCTACCATGTTCGTCGCATTCGGCGTGCTCGCTCTCGTGGTCGCCGCCGTCGGACTCTACGGCGTGATCGCGTACAACGTCACTCAACGCATGCACGAGGTCGGAGTACGCATGGCCCTCGGTGCTCAAGCCCGTGACAT
>JBGTMW010000137.1:0-7752 GCA_041743365.1 Gemmatimonadaceae bacterium | reverse complement strand
ACCTGGTAGTTCGTCAGGATGAACTGCTGCTTCAGCTGGATCAGGATGTTGCTCACCAGCGCGAAGGATGCGCCGGTGGGGATCAGAGCCAGGCATATCCCGAAAAAGAGGCGGCTGCGGTGGACTTCGGTGGACGGGGTGCTCGGGTGAGCCATGTTTCAGGTCTCTGGGGGGAGGGAGGTGGCCTTGGTATTCTACTACGGGAGGACGCAGCGGAGGAGGCAGACGTTGACCACACTCCGCTCTGCAGCGGGCACTTCAGGCACGGATGGTGGGACCGTCCCGATGGAAGCTGCTCCCGGTTCCGTCCGTTGGATGCTACTCAGGGCGACACGCCCGTCGCATGCTGGTAGACGAGCCGCGAGAGGTCCACCAGCAGCGGCCGCGCAACGTCATTCTCGCGGATATTCCGACTGAGCAGGACGAGCACGTATGGTGCGCGACCGCTCGGATACGCCATGGCTGCGTCATGTAGCACGCCGCTGATCCAGCCGGTCTTGTGCGCTACTGGCGTGCCGGGCGGAAGCCCCGCCGGGATCTCTCCGTTGAACTCCTGGCGCAGAAGGATCTCGCGCATCGTCGCGGAGCTCGCGGGCGAGGCGGCCCTATTCCTCTGGATCGCTTCCATCAACACCGCAAGGTCGCGGGCAGTCGTTGTGTTGCTGAGACCGGCCTCGAAGGCCTTGTTGTCCGACACGCCGCGAAGCACACGGATATTCCGTGCACCGAGCGCATGCGCCGTGGCGTTCGCGTTCGTCGCGCCGACCAGCTCGATGAGTGTGTTCGTCGCGAGGTTGCTCGAGCGGGTGATCATCGCCTCGATGAGCTCGATGATGGGCACCTCCGTCCCGATCCTCCGGTGCAGAGGCTGTCGGCGCCGTTGGCGCCGCCCATGGTGTACGGCGATCCATCGGACAGGAATGGATTCGCTCCATCTCAAGAAACCCGGATCACATCACGTTCACCAGCCCCAGGCCAGACGAGTCCAGGCGTCGGCTACGCCTTCTCCGGATATCGAACACGGAGCCTGGCGCTTTCACGAGATCGGAGGCGGGAGAAGATTCAAACGTGACCGGGAATCGCGCTGGCGGGGATCCTCGAGTTGTTGCACGTTCGCGAAGACGAATCTCATTCGGAGGATCACGATGTCCCGATGCGCCTCCAGGCGCGCGTGCACGGCCTTCCTGTGCGCTCTCTGCCTTGCCAGCTGCTCCGCCGACGACACCGGCTCCTCCGTCACGACGATGCGCGACAGCGCCGGCATCGCGATCACCGAGAACGATCTCGCGAGTCTCACGTCGTCCTGTGCGATCTCGTCCGCCCCGACGGTGAGCATCGGGTCGGTCGAGGGCGATGAGGCGTATCAGCTTCATCGCGTATTCGGCGCACGCCGGCTGAGCGATGGACGCATTGTCCTCGTGAATCAGGGAAGCCAGTCGATCCGGTTTTACGATGCGAGTGGCAAATTCGTGGGTCAGGCGGGTCGGCCGGGCCGGGGTCCGGGAGAGTTCGAGAATGCGTTCTACCATTGGGTGCTGCCGGGCGACACGATCTGGGTGGGCGACTACCGTCCCTGGCAGTTCCATGTTTTCGCGCACGATGGCACCTGGAGGCGCACGGTGCGACCGAGCCCGCAGTACAACAACTCACCGGAGGTCATGGATGTCCTCGATGACGGCCGATCGGTGCTCGGCGCCCGCGAGCTCGAGTCTCGCAGCCCGACCGGCTTCACCCTCCAGCACCTCACCGTCGTCGTCCACGGTCCCGATGGCGCGCTGGTCGACACGCTCGGCAGGTATCCGAACGGCCGCATCGGAAACATGGGCGAGGGTCCCGCGGGTCTGTGGATGGGTCCCTTGTTCGAGTCGTTCACCCGCGTCGCGGCGTCGGGATCACGGATCGTCGTCGGACATGGCTCGGTTGCCGAGCTGTCCGTGCATCGCGCAGGGGACAGCATCCGCCTCGAGCGGCTTATCCGCTGGACGACGGGCGATCGGAGAGTTACGTCGGACGCCATCGCGGCGGAACGAAAGCGCCTCCGCGAGCAGTACCCCGATCTGGACCCCGCGATGTTCAGGCGACTGGTCGTGCCGCTGATCCGGGAGGATCGCCCCGCCGCCGATGTGTTTCCGGCGTTTGCCGGCATCATCCCGGGCCGGGATGGCCGCATCTGGGTCCGCGAGTATCCGACGCCCGACCGCGCGGACACCCGCAGCTATCTCGGCTTCGATCCCGAAGGTCGCCTGCTCTGCCGGATGACCACGCCCGCCTTCGACAACATCTTCGAGCTCGGCAGCAACTACATGCTCGCGCTCCACCGCGATTCCCTCGGCATTGAGCGAGTGCTTCAGTATCAGGTCACCGGTCCAATCAGGTAGCTCGCCGAGTCGGGAGCAACGGGTGTTCGCGACCTCGTGTCCACACCGATGTGTTCGAGGTGAGGACGTACTCGATCGATGGCCGACTTTCAACCGTCGCGCGGCGGCCGCACACGTCCCACCCATTCCAGCCGTCCGATGTCGCGGCGGTCATCGATGCCGCCATGGAGACGCTCCTGCCTATTCAGGAGATCCGGGACGGGATGCGCGCGGCATACGAGCGCGTTCCACCACCGCGGCACCTTCCGGCCATAGCCTCCCTTCGGGTCGACGCCGAGGAAAATGTCGGGGTACGGGCGGGCGACCGGCCAACCGCTCCCGATGCCAGATAGAGCGTGTTCGATCCGAAGGGACGGTGGCTCGGTGACCTGACGCTTGCCTCCGCGCTTCACATCCTCGAGATCGGCGCGGATTGCATGGTCGTTCGCGACCGCGACGAGCTGGATGTCGAACGCGTACGGGTCATGACGCCTGGCAAGCCCGATCAGTAGAACTGTCGAAGCTCGGCGCGGAGTTGTTGAGGAACACGCCGTAAAAACCGCACCGTCTCACCGACATGCAGGTTCCGGAAACGCGTCACGTCCGCACGCTTCGGCTGCGCCGGCCCCGCACGGCATCGACACGGTGAGCACGCCATTCCCCGCGTCGAGCGAGAACAGACCGTTGCCGCGGTCGATCTTACGCCCCTCCCACGTAGCACCTGGGCGTTCGCCGAGCCGCCGCCGCCGACTGCTAAAACCGTGAACGCCGTTAACGCGGTTGACCCTTTTACGAAGTCGCAGACGTACCCATAACGCCGTTCTGTCATAACCGATGTCGCCGTAAACGCTGTTGACGCCGTAAACGCTGTTGTCGCGCTCCCGCCCACGTAGCCGCGAACGCCTCAGAACCGCGATGCTCCCAGCCTCACATCCGCGTCCCGCCATGCGCGTGCGAGGCGTGCATCCACCGCCTCGGCCTCGGCCGTCTTCCTCTGTGCCCGCAGACTCGCGGCGAGACCATGCAGCGCCCAGCCGTTCTCGGGGAACCGACGCAGAGCCTCGAGGTAGATTCGTTCCGCGTCCGCCGCGCGACCCGCCTTGAGCATGGCGTCGCCAAGAGAGTGACGAATCGGGTGGTGCCACTGCGGAGGCTCGGTGTAGTTGAAGCCGTCCTCCAGCCGTGCGGCAACCTGGAAGTGGCTCGCGGCCTCCTGATACTGCTCGCGCCGATACGCCATCTCCGCCATCAGCGCGTGCATGGCGATCTCCATGATCGTCCGGTTCTCGCCGACACCCGCGGACATCGCTGTGCGGTCGGCCGGCGTCGTTCCCCTTGCGATTCTGGTCACGCTGTCCAGCGCTGCCTGCGCCGCTGGCCAATCCTTCTTCGCGGAGAGCGCGACACCGCGGGCATAGTGCGTCAGGCCGGATGAGAGTCGCAGATCCGACGGCGGGAGCGGGTCGCGCAGCACGTCGTCCCAGCGCCCGAAGGTGGCGAGCATCAGGGTGTGGTAGGCAATGAGCGGCTCGAGAGGCGGCACCTGGCGCGCAACGTCCACCGCCACCCGCTCACGGAGATCGCGCGCCGCCCTGATCGCATCGGCGCTCCGCCCCGCCAGCATCGAGGCGAGCGAGAGGAAATGATAGTTGTGCGGGTAGTATCCGATCGGGTACATCCCCGACGGCTTCTCGCCGGCGATGTAGGTCTCATCCGCGTGCACCGCGTGCCTGTTGCTCTCGATGGCGTCGTTGTAGCGGCCGACCCTTATATAGATGTGTGCCGGCATGTGCACGATGTGTCCCGCACCCGGCATCAGCGCCGCGAGCCGTTCGGCGCATGGGGTCGCCTTCTCCGGAGCCACCGCCTCGACGGCGTGGATGTAGTAGTGACAGGCGCCGGGGTGGTCGGGGTTTGCCGAGAGCACTCCCTCGAGCCGGGCGAGGATGGTCTCGGTGCCGGGCTTCGGCTTTTCATCCGCGGTCCAGTAGGACCACGGCGTCAGGTTCATGAGCGCCTCCGCGTACAGCGTCGACACGTCGAGATCGCGCGGGTAGCGTGTCTGCACGTCACGCATTGCGCGCGCGTAGGCGGAGTCCAGCGTCGTCCGGTCAGCCGGCGGCGGTGATGCGTACCGGGTTGCGAGCGCGTCGATCAGCGCGCGCTCGGGCTCGGACGCCCTCGCCTTCAGCGACTGTGCTTTCCGGAGGTGCTGCCAGGCGAGCACTCCACCCGCGGAGTCCATGGGCGCATTGACGTTGGGGCCGGCGGCGAGCGACGCGCCCCAGTGGCAGATCGCGCAGTCCGGATCGAGACGCGCAGCTTCCTCGAATGCGCGGATGGCCTCGGCGTGATTGAATCCGTAGGTCAGGCGCATCCCCTGGTCGAAGTACTGCTGCGCGGCGGGGATCTTCGTGCTGATCGGGACGTGGTGCGCGCCGAGGTTGGTGTAGAGCGGGACAGAGCCAACCTGGGCCTGTAGGGCGGGAGCGGCGGCGAGCAGGAAGGAGAGGACGGACATGGTGCGCTCCTGTAGGGTCCGGACAACGAAGCGGAAGGGTCCGATGATATCGATTTCCGCCACGACGTAAAGAGGTGATGGCTGGCGACGGTCTCTCTTTCGATGCAGCTTATCCGGCCATCACCACAGCGGCGGAGCCCACCGTGCTTCAGCTTTCGATCGCCGGCCCGGTCCACCCGAAGTAGCCGGCCCGATGCGCCTCACCACGCTCGACTGGTTCATCGTCGTCGCATCGATCGTGATCTCGTTCGTGCCGGCGATCCTTCTCGCCAGGCGCGCCGGAGCCAGCACGGCGGAGTTCTTCACTTCGGGGCGTGCAGCACCGTGGTGGCTCGTCGGCGTCTCGATGGTCGCCACGACCTTCAGCACCGACACGCCGAACCTCGTGACGAATCTCGTGCGCGAGAAGGGTGTGGCGAACAACTGGGTGTGGTGGGCTTTCCTGCTCACCGGCATGCTGACGGTGTTCTTCTATGCGCGCCTGTGGCGACGCTCCGGTGTCCTCACCGATCTCGAGTTCTACGAGATCCGATATGCCGGACGGCCGGCGAGGTTCGTTCGCGGCTTCCGGTCGCTGTACCTCGGGCTGTTCTTCAACTGCGTGATCATGGCCGCGGTGAACCTCGCGGCGGTGAAGATCGCCAACGTCATGCTCGGCTGGCCGATGGGGAAAACGCTCCTCATCTGTGCGGCGCTCAACGTGATCTTTGCGGCGACGTCCGGACTCTGGGGGGTCATGGTGACGGACCTCATTCAGTTCGGCGTCGCGATGACAGGCTCGGTCGCCGCGGCGTACTTCGCGCTCCGGCAGCCGGAGGTAGGTGGTCTGGCCGAGCTGTTTCGTCGCATCGATATGCGGACGCTCGACCTCGTCCCGGATTTCAGCGACTGGACCCTCACGCTCACCGTCATGATCATTCCGCTGACGGTTCAATGGTGGTCGGTCTGGTACCCCGGGGCGGAGCCGGGCGGGGGGAGCTACATCGCGCAGCGCATGCTCGCATCGAAGAGCGAGAGCGACGCGCTCAAGGGGACGCTCTTCTTCAACTTCGCGCACTACGCGCTTCGTCCCTGGCCGTGGATCATCGTCGCGCTGGCTTCTTTGCTCGTGTTCCCGGAGCTGTCCGACATCGCGCGCACCTTTCCATACGTCGACCCCGCGC
Source organism: Gemmatimonadaceae bacterium (assembly GCA_041743365.1). GTDB lineage: Bacteria > Gemmatimonadota > Gemmatimonadetes > Gemmatimonadales > Gemmatimonadaceae > JANPKQ01. The sequence continues at coordinate 1,711 of JBGTMW010000137.1, read as the reverse complement.
TGATCGGCCACGACATGGCCTACCCTGCCATGCTCAAGTTCCTGCCCCCTGGATTCATGGGGCTGATGGTCGCGGGGCTGCTCGCCGCGTACATCTCGACCCTCTCGACGCACCTCAACTGGGGGACGTCGTATCTGGTGCACGACCTCTACCGGCGGTTCATGAAGCCGGGCGCGAGCGAGAAGCACTACGTGCTGGCCGGCCGCATCGTCACCGGGCTCCTCATGCTGCTGGCGGCGCTGCTGACCTTCGTGCTCGAGTCGGCACGAGCGAGCTTCGAGCTCCTCATGTCCATCGGCGCGGGCACGGGACTTCTCTACCTGCTGCGCTGGTTCTGGTGGCGGATCAACGCGTGGAGCGAGATCGCGGCGATGGCGAGCTCGTTCCTCATCGCCGTCGGCTTCTTCGTGGCCGGAAAGATGGGTGCGTCGATTCCCTCCCACGTGTCGCTGCTCATCACCGTCGCCGCTACCACCGTGGCCTGGGTCGCCGTCACCTTCCTCACCCCGCCTACCGACCGGCAGACGCTCATCGCTTTCTACCGACTCGTGCGTCCCGCCGGGAAGGGGTGGGAGTCCGTGCGCGCGGAGGCTGGCGTCGGGCCATCGCCCGACTCGCTGCCGATGAACCTCCTCGGCTGGGTGCTCGGATGCACCTTCGTGTACGCCGCGCTGTTTGGCGTGGGGACGCTGCTCTATGGTCGCACGACACAGGCGTTCGTTTGGCTCGCGCTCTTCCTGGCCAGCGGCTTCGGACTCCTGCGGATCCTGCCGCGGCTCTGGCGCGGGGAGCCCATCTGACGGCAACCACGAAAGGCATCATCCTCGCCCGGGGACTCGGCACGCGCATGCGGCGCGCCGATCCGGCGGCGGAGCTCGATGCGGCGCAGGTGGATATCGCCAACTCGGGTTTCAAGGGAATGATCCCGATCGGGCGCCCCTTTCTCGACTACATCATCAGCGCGCTGGCCGATGCGGGAATCAGCGATGTGTGTCTCGTGATCGGTCCGGAGCATCGACGGGTGCGCGACTACTACGGCGGCGAGGTCGACCTGGCGCGCGTGCGCATCCACTTCGCGGTTCAGGAGCGGCCACGCGGAACGGCCGATGCAGTCGCCGCGGCCGAGGAGTTCGCTGGCGGGGAGCACGTGGTGGCGGTCAACTCGGACAACTACTATCCCGTGCATACGCTGCGCGAGCTCCGGGAGCTCGGCACGGCGGGCCTGGCGGCGTTCGAGCGCGAGGCGCTGGTGCGTGAGAGCAACATCGACGCCGAGCGCGTGCGGACATTCTCGGTGGTGCGCGTTGACGCGAACGGCATGCTCGAGCGGATCATCGAGAAGCCGGATGGCGCAGCGCTCGCGCGCCTTGGCCCCGAGGTGTTTGTCGGCATGAACAGCTGGTCGCTGCCGCCGGAGATCCATCGAGCGTGTCGCAGCATCCAGCCGTCGTCGCGGGGGGAGCTCGAGCTGCCTGATGCGGTGCAGTACGCGCGTGACGAGCTGGGCGTGCCGTTCCGGGTACTGGTCTTTCACGGCGGCGTTCTCGATCTCTCGACTCGCGGGGACATCGCGCCGGTTGCCGCGCGACTGCGGGCCGTGGAGCCTCGCCTCTGACGGACGTCGCCACGGTGCTCCGGGCCGCGGGCATGTCGGACCGCGAGGCACACGCGAAAGCGCGCCTTGCCACGCGCTGCGCCCTCGCTCTCGATG